>JALUVB010000053.1 GCA_027021085.1 bacterium | reverse complement strand
TTTCTGCAGAGCCAGTAATTCTCCCAACCTTTTCTCTTTCTCTTCCCGCGGCACATCATCGGGAAGTTTTGCGGCCGCGGTATGAGGTCGGGGCGAATATTTAAAAATATAGGCAGTATCAAACCTGACTTCTTCCATGAGCTCCTTTGTACCCAGGAAATCCTCTTCTTCTTCGGTGGGAAAACCAACAATTATATCCGTAGTAATACTTGCCTCAGGGATTTCTTTTCGGATATTCTTCACCAGGTTAAGATAATTTTCGCGCGTGTAACCTCTCTTCATCAAAGCAAGTATTCTGTTTGAACCTGATTGCACAGGCACATGCAGATATTCACACACCTTTTGACAATCTTTCACTGTACGTATCAATTTATCCGAAAGGTCCTTCGGGTGCGAGGTGGCAAATTTTATCCTGTATAAACCTTCTACTCCATTTAATTCTTTCAGAAGATCCGGGAGGTCATATACAGTTCCCTTTTTCAGCGATACCCCGCGATACGAGTTAACATTCTGTCCCAGGAGAGTAACTTCCTTCACCCCCCTTTCCAGCAGAATTTTTACCTCCTCCAGTATCTCTTCCGGGGGACGGCTTCTTTCCCTTCCCCTTACGTAGGGAACGATGCAGTAGGAGCAGAAGTTGTTACATCCCCGCATTATGGAAACAAATGCACTCACGCCTCCTGCAGCAACTTTGGGCAGGGGGAAATTTTGGTATGTAGGCTCTATAGCCAGTATTCTCTCCTTCCTTGCCTTTTCTAAAAGTGCAGGGATATCCCACAACCTGTGTGTCCCCACCACCAGGTCAAGGAAAGGGAACCTATCAAGGAGAGTTTTACCTTCCTTCTGGGCCATACAGCCAATAACTCCCAGGAGAAGGGAGGGGTTTTTCTCTCTTTTATGTTTTCCCCAGACACCAAGGCGGGACAAGACCCTGTTTTCTGCATGCGCTCTCACACTGCAGGTATTTACCAGTATCGCCTCCGCCTCATTCCATTCCTCCGCCAATTCCCATCCCCTTTCCTTGACCAGAAAAGAAAGTACCCCGCTGTCGTACTGGTTCATCTGACAGCCGTAGGTCTCTATATACACCTTCATAATGACTTCCTGCCCTTTACCAGAAATCCCGTGTGCCCTATCATTCTATGTTCAGGACGGACGCTCTCGCCTTTTATGTGCCAGGAGCGAATGAGCACCTCCAGGGTTTCCACGCAGGAAAACTTGTTATTCACCAGCTCTGCGTGCAAACGGGAAGCCTGGGTAACGGAGGGGATGTAGGCTATGATAATTCCTCCTCCTTTCAACGCAACATATGCATGGGGGACCACCTGCCAGGGTTCAGGAACATCCAGGACAATCCTATCTATCTCCCTTTCCTGAATCCCCTCGTATATGTTTTCCCTTTTTATCTTTATCCGGGAAGGAATTTCTCCGTACAGGTTCTTTAAATTTTCCTCTGCCCTCTTTATCATATCTTCCCTGAGCTCGTAGGAGATAATTTCTCCCTTCTCTCCTACCATGCGGGAAAGGGCAATAAGCATCGAGCCTGAACCAACTCCCCCCTCTATCACCCGCGCACCCGGGAAAATGTCTCCCCACATCCAGACAAAGCCTATATCCTTCGGGTAAATAATACCGGATATCCTTTTCATATGTAAGAGATACTCCCACAACGTGGGCTTGAAAACCATAAAGTGTGCTCCCTGGGCAGGGCTGATAACTGTGCCTTCTTCTTTCCCTATAATATCTTCATGCTTGAGAGCTCCCCGGTGAGAATGGAATACCCCTCCTTTACGGAGAGTGACAAAATACTTCTTCCCTTTCGGATCAAGCAGAAACACGTAATCCCCTTCTTTAAGCATGCTCATATTATGCAATTATAACACCTTTATCCCTTTCCTTATTTGTAAATAAACTATTTTTATGGTTTAATCTTACGATTTATAAGATAAAGAGCAAAGGAGGAGAAGTTATGGAAGAATTAAAGAAATACATCAGAAATATACCCGATTTTCCCAAGCAGGGTATATTGTTCAGAGATATAACTCCTCTTCTCAATAATGCCTCTGCATTGAGAAGGTCAGTAGAGCTTATGATTGCTCCTTTTCAGGATAAGGGCATAAGCAAGGTGGTAGCTGTAGAATCCCGCGGATTTATCCTGGGAGGAATTATTGCCTACCTGTTGAAAGCAGGATTTATCCCGGTCAGGAAAAAGGGGAAACTCCCCTATCGCACTATATCAGCAGAGTATGACCTGGAATATGGTAAGGATACACTGGAAATACACCAGGGGGCACTGCAAGAAGGAGAGAAAGTTTTAATAGTGGACGATTTATTAGCCACGGGAGGTACAATCGCTGCCACCATTGAATTAGTGGAGCAGGAAAAAGCCAATATCGTGGGAATTACTTTTCTTATTGAGCTAAGGGAGCTTAAGGGAAGGGAAAAACTCAAAGGATATTCCCTCCATTCTTTGATAAAATACTAAAGTACTAAAAAGCGCCAGTAGCTCAGGAGGACAGAGCGGCGGCCTCCTAAGCCGCAGGCCGGGGGTTCGAATCCTCCCTGGCGCGCTTAGTAAAATAAAAAAGGAGTGAGTAATGGAAATTAGAAGAGCTCTTATAAGTGTTTATGATAAGAAAGGGATAGTGGACCTTGCCCGGGGGTTAGCAGATTTAGGGGTAGAGATACTCTCCACAGGCGGGACAGCAAAATTACTGAAAAGCAAAGAAATTAATGTAAAAGAAGTTTCAGAAGTTACAGGGTTCCCCGAAATTCTCAGTGGAAGGGTAAAAACACTCCATCCTTTGATCCACGGGGGGATTTTATTTAAAAGAAAAGATGCGGTTCACCAAGAAGAAGTGAAAAAGTTTGCCATCCCCCGGATAGATATGGTAGTGGTGAATCTCTATCCTTTCAGAGAGGTGGTTAGTAAGCCAGGGGTGGAGGTTGAAGAAGCCCTGGGAAACATAGATATAGGTGGCCCTACGATGATAAGGGCTGCCGCGAAGAACTTTCCCGGTGTAATCGTATTGGTCGATGCAGAAGACTATCTCTGGGTACTGAAAGAGCTGGGCAAAAAAGGAGACCTTTCCTTTGATAAGAGGAGGGAACTGGCAGAAAAGGCTTTTGCCCATACCGCTTCGTACGATATAGCCATCGCCCGCTACTTTACCTCACTGCGAGGAGAAGAAATACCTCCTTACCTATTAATAGAAGCACCCCGCTTCCAGGATCTCCGCTACGGGGAAAACCCTCACCAGAAATCCACCTTTTATTCCTCTAAAGTACCCTGGAAGAAAAAACAGGGGAAAGAAATTTCTTATAACAATCTTCTGGATATGGATGCAGTGATGAGGATTTTGAGAGACTTTTCCGATCCGACGGCAGTGGTGATAAAGCATACCAATCCCTGCGGATTGGCTTCCGATACAGACATATATAATGCCTATGTAAAGGCGCGGGAAGCTGACTCGGTAAGTGCTTTTGGCAGTGTGGTGGGAGTAAATCGACCCGTGGACCAGAAGCTGGCTAAAGAGATTGTTTCTACTTTTGTAGAGGTAATCATAGCTCCCTCTTTTTCTGCAAACGCACTCAAAGAGTTTGCTACCAGGCCCAGCCTCAGAGCCATAGAGTGGGAAGGAGGAAGTGATAAGTGGGAAGTAAGAAGTGCTGCCAGCGGATTCCTTTACCAGGCAAAGGATTTATCGCAGGAATCGGTAAGGAAAGGCAAAGTAGTCAGCAACAGGCTACCGGAGGAAAAGGAATGGGATGACCTGGAATTTGCCTGGAAAGTAGCAAAACACGTTAAATCCAATGCCATAGTCATTGTAAAAGATAAGTGCACAGTAGGAATCGGAGCAGGGCAGATGTCGCGTGTGGATGCAGTGAAGATAGCCATAGCAAAGGGAGGGGATAAGGTACGGGGCGGGGTTCTGGCCTCCGATGCTTTTTTCCCTTTCCCGGATTCTATTGAGGCGGCTGCCAAGGCAGGCATAACGGCTATCGTGGAGCCAGGGGGGGCAAAAAGAGACGAAGAGTGTATACGAGCTGCCGACCAGAACGATATTGCCATGGTATTTACCGGGAAAAGACACTTCCGGCACTGATTTCGCATTGTCTCTTGCAGCAAAGCTGGTAGCCAAATTTGAGAGGAAGCCTTGCCGCGCCCTATGTCGGGGTTGAAGGACAGTCCCGGTGTCAAAATTCCACCTTCGTAATAATCTTCCGGGGGAAGAGACAGCTTGGAATTATACAGCAAGTAAGGTAAAATTACCCTGGTTATGGAATTCAACGAAGTTGTAAAAAATAGGGGCAGTACCAGGCGTTTCCGCCTTGACCCGCTCCCTGACGAGGTGCTTTCCCGCATCCTGGAAGCAGCGCGGCTTGCTCCCTCGGCAAATAATTTCCAGCCCTGGAAATTTATCGTGGTAAGGGAAGAGGAAAGGAAAAGGAGGATTGCCGAGCTTTGCATGGGACAAAGTTTCGTAGGAGAAGCGCCAGTGGTCATTGTAGCCTGTGGCTCGCCCACGCCTTCCCGCATAGGGGGTTACACTTCCAGCACACTGGTAGATGTAGCAATTGCCGTAGAACACCTGGTTCTGGCCGCAGAGAATGAGGGGTTGGGAACATGCTGGATAGGAGCATTTGATAATCGGCGCCTGAAAAGATTGCTCCACATCCCTGAAGAGGTCCAGGTAGTAGCAGTGATTCCCGTAGGTTATCCCCTGAAAGATAAAAGATGGAAAACTCCCCGGAAAAAGATGGAGGAGATAATTTCTTTTGAACAGTATGAAGAGTAAACCGCAAACCATTACGGAAAAGATACTGGCCGCTCACAGCGGGAGAAAGGAAGTTTCCCCGGGAGAATTTATCCTGGCAGATATCGATCTTGCCCTGGGGAACGATATCACGGCTCCCTTGTCCATTAAAAAGATAAAGGAATTGAGAGAGCAAAGAGTCTTTGACCGGGGGAAAATCGCCCTTGTACCCGACCACTTCACGCCGAATAAAGACATAGCTTCTGCAGAACAATGCAAAACACTACGCGAATTTGCCCGCAGCTTTAAGATAGAACATTACTACGAAGTGGGTAAAGTGGGAGTAGAGCATGCTCTTCTTCCCGAGGAAGGATTGGTCCTTCCCGGAGAACTCATAATAGGTGCTGATTCCCATACCTGTACTTACGGAGCACTGGGAGCCTTTTCCACCGGCGTAGGCAGCACAGACCTGGCCTTTGCCATGCTTACGGGTAAAATCTGGCTGAGGGTTCCTGAGAGCATAAAGGTAATTTTTTACGGAAGCCTCAAACCATGGGTAAGTGCCAAGGATATTATTCTTTTTCTTATCGGGAAGCTGGGCGTAAACGGAGCAAATTATAAATCCCTGGAAATTAGCGGGGAAGCGATAGGAAACATATCCATAGAAGGCAGGCTTACCATTTGCAATATGGCTATCGAGGCGGGAGCAAAAAACGGCATCATTGCTCCCGATAAGAAAACCAGGCAGTTCATAGAAGAGGTAAACACGCGTAATAGGCCTTTTACCCCGTATTACAGCGATAAAGAGGCCGAATACGAAAGGATACTTGAATTTGACGCGGGAAAAATTGAGCCTTTAGTTGCCTTTCCCCACCTTCCTTCAAATGTGAGAAAAGTAAAAGATTCCACGCATGTCAAAATTGACCAGGTAGTTATAGGCTCCTGTACAAACGGAAGAAGTGAAGATCTAAAAATATCTGCAGAAATTTTGCGGGGGAAAAAGGTCCATCCCGGAGTACGGCTCATAGTAATTCCTGCCACACAGAAAATTTACCTGGAAGCTCTGACCAAAGGCTGGCTCCAGGTGTTTGTAGAAGCCGGAGGGGTAGTCTCCCCTCCTACCTGCGGACCCTGCTTAGGAGGGCATATGGGCATCCTGGCCAAGGGAGAAAGATGCGTAGCCACCACAAACCGGAACTTTATCGGGAGAATGGGGCATCCGGAAAGTGAAGTATATCTTGCTTCTCCGGCAGTAGCAGCTGCTTCCGCCATAAAGGGGCACATTGCCCACCCGGAAGAAGTGAGCAGGACAGGAAGGCTATAATAGACTTTAGACCATAGACTTTAGACTGGGAGATAGTGAACAGTAAGCAGTAAATAGTGAACAGTGTATAGATGGTTGGTACCCTGGGATCTTGGTAATCCTGGGATAGCTTTTGAAGGAGGTTAGGATTCGCAAGAATGACAAGCAACCAGTCCGCATGTCATGCCTGCGAAAGCAGGCATCCAGAGAGGGGAGAATAAACAGTGAATAGTGAAAGTAGTAAGGGGGGAATAGATTCCTGCTTGCGCAGGAATGACAAGTAGGCAGTAGTTAGTAGCGGGTAGCGAGGGAACAGTAAATGGCGGGTTGCCCGCCTGCCCGTTCCCATAGGTATCGGGAGGCGGACAGATGGCCAGTTTTTGTAATTTCCCGGCACCTCTTTTGGGAAAACTGAAATAGGGGGGAAGCTATATTTGCAGGGAAGAAGGTTCATCGATCCTCTGCTCCTCAGCAAAATTTCCCGCCTTAACCTGATTGCCAAGCTGGTGGTGGAAGGGTTTATAAGCGGTCTTCACCGCAGTCCTCACCAGGGTTTCAGCGTCGAATTCACGGAACATAAAATTTACACTCCAGGAGATGACCTTAAATATTTAGACTGGAAGGTTTTTGCCCGTACGGACAGATATTATCTCAAAAGATTCCAGGAAGAGACAAATCTGAAATGCTACATACTTCTGGATACCTCCCGCTCTATGGTCTTTGGTTCGGGAAAGGTGAGCAAGATGGATTATGCCAAGTTTCTCGCTGCCTCTCTTTCCTACCTGCTTACAAAACAGAAAGATGCTGTGGGACTTCTTACCTTTAACGAAGATATTTCACAATACCTCCCTCCCAAAAGTACCACCCGCCATCTCCATAGAATCCTTGATATCCTGGAAGAAACGAAGCCAGAAAACAAAACCTGCCTGAGCAAAATTTTTCATGCCCTGGCAGAAAACATAAAAAGGAGGGGGCTTATAATAGTAATCTCAGATTTACTTGATGAGCCCGAGGAAGTCATAAAAGCAATCCGCCACTTCAGGCACAGGAAACACGAGGTAATTGTTTTCCATATACTGGACCCTTACGAGATAAGCTTTGACTTTCGGGACCTGGGAGAATTTCTGGACCTGGAGACAGGGGAACGAATATTCCTCAATCCCCATCTGGTACGAGAAGAATACTGGGCCAAGCTCGACTCATTCATTTACCAGTACAGGAAAGTTTTCTCTGAAAGTCGGGTTGAGTATGTAAAAACTGACATATCCCGCCCCCTGGACATCTTTCTCCTTTCTTACCTTAACAAAAGGGCAAACCTGTAAATTGCAACAGTAGCAAGAAATAGGTATAATTTAACTGGGCAGAGAGGCCTCTTGGCCTTGGCGCCTGTAGCTCAGTTGGATAGAGCATCGGACTTCTAATCCGAGGGTCGGGGGTTCGAATCCCTCCAGGCGCGCTTTTATGAGTGAAATACAACGCCAGGTTCTATTTACCTTTATCTATTTCTTTATTATCGTAATAGGTGCATATCTGCTCTCGTATCTCTGGAACAAGATTTCTACCCGTGTACCTTCCGGGCTTCCCTCTTCCATCCTTAAAAATACCCGCATGCCTGTTTACTACTCCGTATTGGTGGTGGGATTTTACCTGGTTTTTCAAAGACTGCTTGTCTTCCCCGACCTGGCAAAATCCGTAGGGATGAAGTTTATTTCCGGGATTTTCTACTCTGTTACCGTTTTACTTATAAGCTACCTCACTTATATCATTTTCAACGTTTTTATCAATTGGTATTTAGAAAAAATTGCTCCCAAGACCGAGACACGCCTGGACGAAGAATTCCTGCCCCTTCTGAATCGCCTGCTCAAAATCCTTATTTTCTTTATTGCAGCCACAATAATTCTTTCCCGTTTTAAGGTAAATATCACCGGTTTCCTGGCTACAGCAGGTATTGCTTCCTTAGCCGTAGCCTTCGCCGCCCAGGAAACACTGGCAAATCTTATCTCAGGCTTCACCATTATGATAGACAAGCCTTTCCGCCTGGGAGACAGGGTACAGCTTCCTTCGGGCGAGATAGGTGATGTAGTGGATATAGGGTTAAGAAGCACAAAAATACTCTCTTTTGACCACAACATTATAGTTATCCCGAACAGCGAAGTCACCAAGGCACAATTGATCAATTATTCCTATCCCACTCCCCGATTTAAGATTAGAACACCTCTGGGTGTTGCCTACGGCTCTGATATGAAGAAAGTAAAAAAAATATTACAGGAAATTTTGAGCCGTAACCCGGATGTGCTAAATGACCCCCCGCCCCAGGTGTTCTTCACTGAATTCGGTGATTCCTCATTAAATCTTTTAATTGTATACTGGATAGAAAATTACCAGGATAAATTCAAGATAATTGATGAAATAAATATGGAAATAGATAAAAGATTCGCGAGGGAAGGAATTGCCATCCCCTTCCCGCAAAGAGATATCCATATTATTCCTCCGGAGGGAAAAAATGAATAATAAAAAAAGGGTAAAGGTTCTTCCCGTGTTAATTACCTCGGGCTTTCTCCTCATTTTCTTGGCTTCCTGTTCTCGTTCTGTTCCTGAGAAGAAGCAGCTGGACGAAGAAGCAATCTCACAGAAGGTAGCTACAGAAGCCGAGAAGATTCTACGAGAAAAAGCAGGTGATATCTACAGTTTTGCCAGCAAACTTTCTGAAATAGAAAAGAAGAACAGTGCACTGCAGGAGAAAATTGTAGAATTGAACAACCTAATCTCTTCTCTGCAAAACAGGCTATCCAGCCAGGCAGACGAGTGGGACCACAAGTATTTCCAGCAGCAGATGGTGCTTATCATATTTCAGATTTATAATTATGTCCAGCAAGAGGGAGAATTACCCCCAGACCTCTCGCCTTTCCTCCTGGACAAGGATAAATGGACCTACCAGAAGCTTTCCGACACCAATTTCAATATCAGAAGCAAAGTCTACCCGGAAATACGCTATTCAGGCAGTATTTCCGTAGTGGAAAGGATATTAAGGCCGCCCTCTGAATGGAAATACGTGGGCAAAGTAACCTTTGAGAAAGGAATGGCGGCAATGATTCTAAATGAAGAAACCGGAGACACACGGTTTGTTAAAGAAGGAGATTGGGTAGGTACATTCCAGGTGAAAAAAGTTAGCAATGAAGGCATCTATCTTACCTCTCCCCGGGGTAAAAGTGTTATTCCTTACAGTGGGGGAGGATGAATTCCCGGCAGGGAAATACAGGATTAAGTAGTGAAATAAGTGAAGGAGGGAAAAATGAAGAAAGCTGTAAATATCTGGGCATTCCCGGCTGACTATCCCCTGGAGAAATGTCTGGACCTGGTAAAAGAGGCCGGTTTTGAGGGGATTGAGTTGGTAGTGGAGAAAGGCAGGATAACTCCGGATGAAAAAGAAGAGAACCTGGAGAAAATAAGGAAAGAAGTAGAGAAAAGAGGGCTATCTATTTCCAGCTTAGCCACAGGCCTTTTCTGGGAATATCCTCTTACCTCTTCTGACAATGCCAAGAGAAAAGAGGGAGAAAGAATAATCCTGCGGATGCTCGAAATAGCAAAAGTGCTGGGAGCCGATACTATCCTGGTAGTTCCCGGGGCAGTGAATATCCCCTGGATTCCTGGCTCAGAAATAGTCCCTTACGAATTGGCTTTGCAGAGAGCGCGGGAATCCCTGGAAAGAGTAGTGGGGAAAGCAGAAGAGCTAAAGGTCAATATCGGTATAGAGAATGTGTGGAACAGGATGCTCCTTTCTCCCCTGGAGTTCAGGGATTTTATCGCAGAATTCGCATCCCCCTACCTGGGGGCCTACTTTGACGTGGGAAATGTTCTGCTTACCGGATTCCCGGAAGACTGGATAAGGACACTGAGAGATAAAATCAAAAAAGTGCACCTCAAGGATTTTCGCCTGAATGTGGGAAATCTCGACGGCTTTGTGGGACTTCTGGAAGGAGATGTAAACTGGGATGAAGTGATGAAAGCGTTGAAAGAAATAGAATATGAAGATTTCCTCATAGCAGAATTCTTTCCTTACAAATCTCATCCGGAGTCTCAGGTTTACAAGATTTCTACCAGTATGGATTATATTATGGGGAGGAAATAAAATGGTAAAAGTAGGAATAATAGGTGCAGGTTTTATGGGAAAAATGCACTCTTCTGTTTACCAGGCACTCCCGGGGGCGAAACTCGTGGCTGTTGCAGACTTAGAGGCAAAAAAAGCCAAGGAGATATTACCGGAGGGGAAGATTTACACCCGGATGGAGGACCTGCTTAAAGATCCCCAGGTAGACCTGGTAGATGTCTGCCTTCCCACGTTTTTACATAAAGAAGCCGTGATCAAGAGCACCCGGGCCGGTAAACATGTACTCTGCGAAAAACCAATTGCTTTAAGCGTGGAGGATGCTGAAGAAATGATAAAAGAGGTGGAAAAGGCAAGAGTTAAATTCATGGTGGCGCATTGTATCCGCTTATGGCCTGAGTACATGGTTTTGAAAGAGATAGTGGAAAAGGGAGAAATGGGGAAGGTAGTGCATGCAACCTTTCGGCGACTCAGCCCTTTACCTGATTGGTCCTGGGATGGCTGGCTAATGGACCCCGCCAAAAGCGGAGGCGCCTTATTTGACCTTCACATCCACGATGTTGATTTTTCTCTCTACCTCCTGGGTAAGCCCGCATATATCTACTCGCAGGGATTCAGGAACCAGGCGGGATGCTCCCATGTTTTTTCTCTCTTCTCCTACCGGGAGGGTACGGTAGCCCACCTGGAGGGGGGATGGGATTACCCGGCCTCCTTCCCCTTCACCCATTCCTACCTGGTTAAGATGGAAAAGGGAATTCTGGCATTTAATCCCCATTACCCCCAGTCTTTGCTTCTTTACCAGGGGGAAGAAGTGGAATCGCCGGAAATCAAGAAGGTAGAGGTAAGCGTGGGGGCAGGAGGAAACATAGAAGACCTGGGCGGATATTACAACGAGATAGCATACTTTGTCAAATGTATTGAAGAAGACCGCTTCCCGGAAATCATTACTCCTCAAGATGCGCGGGATTCTCTCTACCTGGTCAGTAAAGAAAAAGAATCCATGGAAAAAGGAACAAAAGTAAAGGTTTGAAAGAGGGGAATTATGGATGTTTTATGTTTGGGAATACTGGTGGCAGATGTAATAGCACGCCCGGTAGTGGAATTTCCGGGGAAAGGCAGACTGGTACTGGTAGATGACATACAGCTTCATACCGGAGGTTGTGCCCTAAATACCGGTATTGCACTGCGTCGTCTGGGAGTAAGCACCGGCATTATGGGTAAGGTGGGGAAGGATGGCTTCGGAGACTTCCTCCTCAAAATCATGGAACAAGAGGGTCTGGATATCAGGGGGATAAAAAAAGAGGAGGGGATTTACACTTCTTCTACCATGGTAATGGTTGACCCGGACGGGGAAAGAAGATTTGTCCACTATATAGGAGCCAACGGCAGATTCGGGTTGAGAGATATTGACTGGGAAATCATGGCAGAAGCACGCATCCTGCACGTAGCCGGAGCAATGGTCATGCCTGCTCTGGACGGGAAACCCCTCTCTGAACTTTTAAAAAAAGCAAAAGAAATGAAAAAAATCACCTCCCTGGATACTGTCTGGGATATCTCAGGGAGATGGCTAACACTTATCGAAGAGGCTCTTCCCTACGTGGATTACTTCCTGCCTTCTTTTGAAGAGGCTAAGATGTTAAGCGGAGAAGAAGAACCTGCGGCAATAGCAGAATTCTTCCTGAAAAAGGGAGCCGGGGTAGTAGGCATCAAGATGGGGGCAAAAGGATGCTACGTAGCAGACGGAGAAACCGAGATAACCACTCCTGCCTATAAAGTACAGGCTGTGGACACCACAGGTGCAGGAGACGCTTTTGTAGGAGGATTCTTGGCCGGGGTAATTGAAGGGTGGGAACTGGAATTCACCTCGCGTTTTGCTAATGCAGTAGGTGCTTTCTGTGTACAGGGAATAGGAGCAAGCCCGGGGATAAAAAGCAGGGAAGAAATTATTGCATTTATGGAAAGCAGGGAATAAACCAAATGCGGTGGCTTGTCTTTCTTCTCCTGTTATTTACTCTTCCGCCGGTTCTCCCGGCCCAGAGTAACCAGGTGCTTCTCCTGATTGCACCCCAGAATTTCCGGGACGAAGAGCTACTGGTAACAAAGCAAATCCTGGAAGAGGGAGGCTTTAAGATCATAGTAGCTTCTTCTTCTCTGAGTACTGCCCGGGGAATGCTGGGGACAAAAATCAAGCCGGATATCCTCCTTTCCCGCATCCGGATAGAAGATTACAGGGCCATAGTCTTAATAGGAGGTGTCGGGGCCAAAGAATACTGGAACAACTCCCTGGTGCACAAATTACTCCGCCAGGCTTTGCAAAAGGGTAAAGTTATCGGCGCAATATGTATTGCCCCGGTAACCCTGGCTGAAGCAGGGGTTCTAAAAAATCGCCGCGCTACGGTATGGTGGTCATCCGGGATTGACCTGAGAAAAGTGCTCAGGAACTACGGGGCAGAATATGTGGACAGGAATGTGGTAATTGACGGCAAAATTATCACTGCCAACGGGCCCTCTGCCTCGGAGGAATTCGGGAAAGCCCTCCTGAAACTGCTCAAGGAAAATAAAGATATCTGAGCAGGGAGAATACATACCGCCAGGAATCCCTCCAGAGCGATATCTTTGACTTTCCTGACTTACGTGCATATTCGTGCGAGGGAACTTCCCTTATCCTGTATCCTCCCTGCAAAACTTTTATCACCATCTCCTGTTCAATAGTGGTAATATCCTCCTGCAAATTAAGCTTTTCTATCACCTCTTTTTTAATCGCCCGGAACCCGTTCTGGCTATCGGTAATCCGCACGCCAAAGCGTTCACTTATCAAAAAGTTAATTAAAAGCGTACCCAGCAGACGCAGGCTCTTCTCCAGGCTTCCTGACAGTTCATCGCTGCCCCCCAGTATCCGCGAGGCAGTAACCTGATCTGCCTCACCTTCCTCTATTGGCTTGAGTAGGGAGGGAATATCGCGGGGTTCGTGGGAGCCATCTGCATCCATGAAGAGAAGCACTTCTCCTTTTGCCTCCCTTACTGCCTTTCTTATTGCTTTGCCCTTCCCTCCTCCTTCATCCAGGATAACCCTTGCTCCTGCTTTCTTAGCAATCTCCCGGGTTCTATCCGTGGAATGCCCGTCCACCACTAAAATTTCCCAGGCATATTTCTTTGCCTCTTTTATCACTTTAGCAATGGTAGACTCCTCGTTCTTAGTGGGAATAATTATTGAGACCTTCATCCTCTTATTCTACTTAACCGGCAAAACTTCTGCAATTCCAAAGACCGGGGGCAGGATAGTGAGCAGTAAGCAGTAAATAGTAAATAGTGAACAGTGAACGGTAGTGAGTAGTGAGGGAAGATAGTAAACAGTAAATAGTAAATAGTAAACAGTGAACAGTGAATCGATTTCCCGGTATCTTGGTATCCTGCCCACCTGTCATGCCCGCCTGCTCCCGGAGGGCGGGCAGGCCTGCGAAAGCAGGCATCCAGGATTTTAGACCTTAGACTGTAGACGTTAGACTGGGAAAGCAGTGAACGGTAAGTTGATATCTTGCCCGCCTGCCCTCACGTGGCTCGGAACATCTCTGGACAGTCAATATTAGAAATCGCACACGGCATCAAGGTCTAAGGTCTAAAGTCTATTATCTGAACTTCTGCAGGTATTTAATTCTCCCCGGTATGGCATATGGTATAATCTGGAGGAGGGAAAAAAGTGGAAAGTTCTCGCTGGATAGCGGATCTTCATATCCATTCGCTTTTTTCTCGTGCTACCAGTCGGGAGATGAATCTGGATGGTATTTCCCGCTGGGCACGCTGGAAGGGCATCAAGCTGGTAGGAACAGGAGATTTCACGCATCCGGAGTGGTTAAGCCACTTAAAACAGAGTTTGAAGAAGGAGAAGGAAGGGGTTTTTTCCTACGGGGGCACTTACTTCATCCTTTCTGCTGAAGTCTCCAACATTTTCCCCACTGCCCGTGGAACAAAAAAAATCCACAACGTGATTCTTTCTCCCTGCTTCGAGGAGGTGGAAAGGCTCAACCGGGAATTTGCCCGTTTTGGCAAGTTGGCCTCCGACGGCAGGCCTATACTCTCCCTGGAAGTGAAAAAAATGATGGAGCTTATCAAAAAGTCTGCTCCGAGCGCTGTGGTTATACCTGCTCATATATGGACACCGCATTTCTCCCTCTTTGGGTCAGAGTCCGGATTTAACAGGATAGAAGATTGCTTCGGTGAGTTTAGCGGGGATATCATTGCCCTGGAAACGGGATTGTCCAGCGACCCTTCCATGAACTGGAGATGGAGTGCGCTGGATAGGTTTAGCCTGGTTTCCAACTCCGATGCACACTCACCTTCCCGCCTGGGCCGGGAGGCAAACGTGTTTGATGTTCCCTTAACTTTTCCTTCCATAAGGGAAGCACTGAAGAGTAAGAAGGGCTTGCTCTTTACCATAGAATTCTTTCCCCAGGAGGGTAAGTATCATTACGACGGCCACAGAAAATGCGGGGTTTCTTTTGCTCCGCAGGAATCCATGCTGCAAAATAACATATGTCCGCTCTGCGGCAGATTGCTTACCATTGGGGTAATGCACAGGGTAGAAGAGCTCTCCGACAGGGAAGAGGGAGCTGCTCCTGCACAAGCTATTCCCTACAAGCATCTCATCCCCCTGGAAGAAATTATTTCTCAGGCTCTAAGAGTAGGAAGGGAATCCAAGCAGGTAAAGAGGGAATACATCCAGATAATAGAGAAATGGGGAGGAGAACTGAATATACTGCTTGATTTAGAGGAGGAAATTATACGGGAGAAGTTTCCTCCTTCCATAGGTGAAGCTATTCTGCGGGTGAGAAGGGGAGAAGTGGAAATAAAGCCTGGCTACGATGGCGTGTACGGAGAGATAAGAATTAAAGTGGACAAGGAAAAGAAAAATCAACTCAGTCTTTTTTAATCCTTGCAAAACTCTCCTCTCAACTTCCAATTCTTGCTTACTGATTTCAGAGTTGTGAGTCCCGATATATCTCGGGAGTCCGGAGTGGCCAGTTCTGCCTATCACCCCACACCTCTCTCATATTTCCCCTAACTACCCGCTACTATCTACTCGCTACTCACTACCGTTCACTGCTTACTATTTACAGCTCACTATCTCCCAGTCTATAGTCCAAGAGTTGTGAGTTGTTAGTTGCGAGTTGCCAGTTCCACCTGCTCCTCCGCCTTTATCCTGCTTCTCCCAGTCTATAGTCTAAGGTCTATGGTCTAAAGTCTAAAATCCTGGATGCCTGCTTTCGCAGGCCTGCCCGCCCTCCGGGAGCAGGCGGGCATGACAGGTGGGCAGGATACCAGGATACTAAGATACCGGGATACCAGGAAACCGATTCACTGTTCACTGCTTACTGTTTACTATTTACTGTTCACTATCTCCCAGTCTACAGTCTATAGTCTATGGTCTAAAGTCTATTATTTACCCCCGGGGGTGGGCCTGGGTGTAAACTTTTTTGAGCCTTTCCGGGGTCAGGTGAGTGTAAATCTGCGTGGTGGAAAGGGAAGCGTGTCCCAGGAGCTCCTGCACGGCCCGCAGGTCTGCTCCTCGTTCCAGTAGGTGGGTGGCAAAAGAATGACGGAATTGGTGCGGTGATACTTTCTTGCGAATGGCTGCCTCCCGTACATACTTGTTTACCATTCTTTCTATGCTCCGGGGGGTTATCCGTCCTCCCCAGGCATTCAGGAAGAGCGCCTCGGGTTCTACATATATATCCTTGCGAAAATGGCTGAGTAGTTTACCGCGCAGTGGCAGGTATTCATCCAGAGCCTCCATTGCCTTCTCCCCCACAGGAATGATGCGTTCCTTTCTTCCTTTTCCTTTTACCCGGATAAACCCTTCTCCCCATTCCACATCGTCCAGGTCAAGCCCTACCAGCTCGCTTACCCGTATCCCGGTGGAGTAAAGTAGTTCGAGAATTGCTTTATCCCTTTTTCCCAGGGTGCCCTTAAATTTCAAGGAGAGCAGGTGCTCCATTTCTTCAATGCCCAGGAAATAGGGGAGTTCCCTCTCCTTTTTGGGAGAGGAAAGAAGTAAGAGGGGATTATGGGAAATGATACTGCGTGAAGCAAGGAATTTATAAAAAGATTTGAGGGAGGCTACTTTCCTGATGAGCGAGTTGCGGGAAAGCCCTCTTTCCTTTAAGTGAAACAGATATTCACGCGCCAGGTTTATGTCTACCTGGGACAGGTTTTTATCCTGCTCCTGCAGGAATTTTACAAACTGCAAAAGGTCTGTCCTGTAAGCAACCAGGGTGTGGGGAGAGTAATTTCTCTGTTCAGCGAGAAATTTTACAAATTTCTCAATTTCCTTTTCCATCA
Source organism: bacterium (assembly GCA_027021085.1). Lineage (GTDB taxonomy): Bacteria > CAIJMQ01 > CAIJMQ01 > JAADFP01 > JAADFP01 > JAADFP01. The sequence continues at coordinate 42,889 of JALUVB010000053.1, read as the reverse complement.
GGGAATTTCCAGCTTATGAATTTACATTTCGGGTAATTTATACAGGCATAGAATTTTCTCTTTTTATTTTTACTGCGTCGTTCCACCAGTTCCCCGCCACATTCAGGGCACTTTACCCCGATTTTTTTTGCCAGGGGTAGCGCGGTTTTGCACTCCGGGAAGTTTGGGCAGGCAAGAAACTCGCCATACCGGCCCTTTTTGATTACCATGGCAGCACCGCAATTGGGGCAGGGACGGGAATAGAAGGCGTTGATTTTATCCTTTATATTCTCCATCTTTTCTTTGGCTTCCTCCAATCGCTGGGCAAATTCTTCATAGAAGGAGGTAAGCAGGTTCAGGTATTCCTCCTTCCCTTCTTCTATGCTGTCCAGCCCGTCCTCCATTCTTGCGGTAAAGTCAACTTCAAATATATGGGGGAAATTATCTATCAGGATTTTGGCTACTTCTCTTCCCAGGGGGGTGGGACGCAGGCGCCCCTTTTCGTTTCTCACGTAATCCCTGTTTTTTAAAATACGGATGATTGTGGCATAGGTGGATGGTCTCCCTATATCTTTTCTTTCCAGCTCTTTTACCAGTGAGCCTTCCGTGAACCTGGGAGGAGGCTGGGTAAATTTCTGGTGCATTTTTATCTCTTCCAGGGTTAATTCTTCGCCTTTTTTCAAGGGCGGAACCGTCTTTAGCTCCTGCTTTACCGGCAATATCTTGCGGAATCCCTCAAATATCAGTCGTTCTCCCTTTGCCTCCCATATATATTCGCCCGAGCTTATTGCCACCTTAGTTTCTTCCCATACAGAAGGGGCACACTGGGAAGCCAGGAATCGTTCCCAGATAAGGGTGTAAAGATTCAGCTGTTCCGGGGTAAGGAAGTCTTTTACCTCTTCGGGAGACCTGCTTACCTTTGTAGGCCGAATAGCTTCATGTGCTTCCTGGGCACTCCTGCGGGATTTATAGGACATGGGTTTTTCCGGGATGTACTCACTGCCCAGATTACTCTCAATCCAGGAATAGGCTTCTTTCCTGGCTAAGGGAGAAATACGGTAGGAGTCTGTGCGCATGTAGGTTATTAATCCCACTCTTCCTTCCTGGATTTGCACGCCTTCATATAACTGCTGGGCTATCTTCATGCTGCGGGAAGGAGTGTAGCGGTACTGGGTGAATGCTACCTGCTGGAGGGAGCTGGTGATAAGGGGAGGGGGAGGATATCGCTTTACTTCCTTTACTTCCGCCTTTTCTACTTTGAAAATACTCCCCTTTGCTTCCTTTTCTATTTTTTCCGCCTGGGCGCGTTCCTTGACTTCTATCTTCTTCCTGCCTTTTTTCACCAGGAAAGCAGAAAAAACCCCTTCCCTGGCAGAAAGAATTGCTTCTATTACCCAGTATTCCTCCGGGATAAACTCCTCAATTGCCTTCTCTCTTTCACAGATTAATCTCAATGCTACTGTCTGCACCCTGCCGGCAGAGAGACCGCTCTTCACCTTTTTCCAGAGCAGGGGGCTTACCAGGTATCCAACCAGGCGGTCAAGCACCCTTCTTGCCTGCTGGGAAGCTACCAGGTGGGCATCAATATCCCGGGGATTTTCCAGCGATTTTTTTATGGCCGGAGGGGTAATTTCGTGAAACTCTAACCGCTTAATAGTAGGATTGACTTCCTTTAATTCCTCTGCGATATGCCAGGCAATTGCTTCCCCTTCCCGGTCCGGGTCAGAAGCCAGGTAAACAGCATTGGCATCCTTGGCCAGCTTTTTCAGGGAATTAATTATCTTCCTTTTTCCCCTGATTATCTTGTAGGTAGGCTGGAACCCGTTCTCTATATCCACTCCTAATTTTGCCTTGGGAAGGTCTTTGACATGTCCCAGGGAGGAGCAGACAGTGAAATCTTTGCCCAGGAACCTGCTTATTGTCTTTGCCTTGGAAGGAGATTCCACAATAACAATATTCTCAGCCATTTTCCTTTATTTCCTTAAGTAAATCTCCCTCGTACATAGCCTTTCCCACAATTACTCCCTTAACTTCGGGGAGATGCTCTTTTATCCAGTTGATATCCTGCAGTGAGGAGACCCCTCCTCCTACTATAAGGGGAAGGGAAGTATGTTTAGCTACCTGCAGGAAAGTCTGCCCGGAGATGCCTTCCATTGTGCCGTCTCTTTTGATATCCGTGACAATGAGAGCCTGCAGGGGTAAAGAAGACAGGAAAGAGAGTGTTTCCGCAAGAGTTTCTTCTGCTTCCTTTTCCCAGCCTTCCACCTTTATCTTTTTTCCGGAGATATCAAGGGAGACGATAATTCTGTGGGGGAATTTTTCTACCAGCGAGACGAGAAATGCCTTCTCCAGCCCTTTTGTGCCCAGAATCACGTAGGAAATACCATTCTCCAGGTAAAATTTTGCCTCTTCTTCTTTCCTGATTCCACCTCCCACTTCCACTTCCCCCTGAAACTGGCGAGCCGCTTCTATAATAAGCTCTTTTTCCACGGGTCTGCCAGCCCGTGCCCCTTCCAGGTCCACGATATGAAGTCTTTTGAATCCTTTTTCACGCCACTTCCGCGCTGCCTGGAGAGGAGTGAGCGGATAGAAGCTGGGCTTCTGGTAAGAACCCTGAAACAGTCTCACCAGTTTCCCTTGCCAGATATCAATTGCCGGAATTATAAACATAATTTGCTTTCCCAACAGGCAAATATCACCACTAAACCTATCTCTATCAACTCATTGGGTAAAGTTTACAGAATCCCTTTTGTGGAAGGAATGCTTTTTTCCCTCTCTTCCTTACTAACTGCCATGCTCAGGGCTTTGCCAAAAGCTTTGAAGATGGCTTCCGCAGAATGGTGCAAATTCTCCCCGTAGAGAAGATTGATATGCAGGGTAATGCCGGAATGTACGGCAAATGCCTGGAAAAATACCGGGATAAGTTCAGTATCAAACCCACCCACTTTTTCCTTGGGTAAATCCACCCGGTAGACGAACTGCGGCCGTCCGGAGATATCTATGGAAACCAGGGCAAGCGATTCATCCATAGGAAGAATTGCCCATCCGTATCTCTTTATCCCGGATTTATCTCCCAGGGCTTTTTTCAGGGCCTCACCCAGGCATATTCCCACATCCTCCACGGTGTGATGAAAATCTACCTCTATATCCCCTGTGGCTGAAATTCCCAGGTCGAAGAATCCATGACGGGAAAAAAGCGTGAGCATATGATCAAAAAAGGGAATCCCGCTGTTAATTTCCGATTTCCCCTCCCCATCCAGGTTAATTTCCACCCTTACCTGGGTTTCCTTTGTCTCTCTTTTAACTTCTGCTTCCCTCATAGCACCTACATTCTACCATAACTGTTTTTCCAAAAGTCAAATCTCATTCCCCTATCACCTTGACCAGCACCCTTTTTCTCCTCTTTCCATCAAACTCGCCGTAGAAAATCTGCTCCCAGGGTCCCAGATCAAGTTTTCCCCGGGTAATGGCCACTACCACTTCTCTTCCCATTATCGTTCTTTTTAAATGGCTGTCTGCATTGTCTTCTCCGGTGAGATTATGGGCATAATCTTTTCCATACGGTGCCAGACTCTCCACCCATTCCATGAAATCCTGATGCAGCCCCGATTCATCGTCATTTATAAATACACTGGCAGTTATATGCATGGCGTTTACCAGGCATAATCCTTCCTGCACACCGCTTTTTCTCACTGCCCCTTCTACCTGGTGAGTTATGTTGATAAATGCCTGTCTCTTTTCTGTATTAAACCAGAGATATTGAGTATAAGATTTCATTTAAGCACCTCCTTCTTATCTGGAAACTTTCAGAAACTTTTCTATCCTTTTCCTCAGCAGGGGTAAAAACAGGGGAAGAGAGATATGCGTGCCCGGGTACAGCAGCCAGGGTGGATTACCCATCCTGCGCCTTAATTCGTAAGCTGAAGATAGGTTAATCACCCCGTCCAACAGGCCGTTTATCATGAGCACATCCCTACCCCTCAACAGGTGGGCAAAAGTGAGAGGGTCATAAAAGAAGCAGAAACGCGGCAACTCTGCCAACTCTTCTAACCTGCCATTCTCCAGGATTTCCTGGTAACGCAGGTGAAGCATGCGGCAGGTCTCTCTGTCACAGTCCTTGGGCAGGACAAAGCGCATTATTCCTCTCCAGAGAATCTTTTCCAGGTTACCTCCGCTTAAAAGGAATACCCCTCTTTGCACTCTTTCGTCTATAGCCATAGCCACTGTCCCTATCATCCCTCCCATGCTGATACCCAGGACATCGAATTTCTCCTCCCCCAGCCAATCCATCAGCCCCCTTATTTCCTTCACTGATTGCACGAAAAACCGGAGAAATTCCGCATCATCCATTCTCCAGTTATCTTTTTTATTTTCTTGCTTTCGGAAAAGATGCCCGGGAAGAGTATAAAAGAGCAGGGGATGCCCATCTTTCACCAGAGGCAGGAAAGAACGAAGCAGCCAATCTTTCTTTCTTTCCGTGATTCCCAGTCCATGGATGAGAATGAGAAGGGGATAGCGGGGTGAAGCAGGAGAAAAGAGGTCAAGCTCCAGAATTTCCTTGCTGCCTTTAAGGATTATCTTTTCTTTTTCCCCCTCTTTATCCCTCTTTAGCAAAGAAAACTTCTCTTTTCCCTGATAGTACTTTTCCCAGAACATTCTTTAATTTATCATATTTGATAAAATATCTCCTTAGCAGGGAAATTTTGTCCATGAAAAAAGAGTTTTTTGAGTACCCCTATTCCCTTAACCCCCTGGGTTTGTTAGCAGGAGTATCCTGCCAGCCTTACACTGTTTTTCTGCATAGCAGTATGTACCATCCTGAGTGGGGCAGATACACAATTTTGGGATGGGAACCGTTTCTTGTTTTTAGAAGCAGGGGGAGAAAGGTGTCTGTCAACGGCAGGATTTTTTCCGCCGACCCCTTTGAAACCCTGAAAGAACTGTGGAGCAAATTCTATAAACCGGATGAATCACTGCCTTTCACCGGAGGTATTATCGGGTACTTCTCCTACGACCTCGGCTTTCTCCTGGAAAGGATAGAGGAGAAATCGGACGATGACCTGAGGATTCCCGAGATGAACCTGGGGTTTTACAAGAATTTTATCCTCTGGGACCACAGGGAAAAATTTGCCTATGGGACCCTGCCAGTGGTAAAGGAGGGAAAACCGCAGGAAGGAAAGATTATTACCCCCTCCCTCCCCTTAAAGCTATCTTCCAACTTTACCTATGAAGCATATATCCAGGCAATAGAGAAGGCAAAAGATTATATCCGCAGGGGAGATATTTACCAGGTAAACCTTTCCCAGCGTTTTTCCTGTCCTTTCTCTCTAAATGCTTTCTCCTACTACAGCCAGCTTACCCGGATGAACCCTTCGTTTTACTCTGCTTATCTCAATTTTCCGGAAGTCAGGGTAGTCTCTTCTTCTCCGGAAAGGTTCCTTTGTATAGAGAACGGCTATATCCAGACTCGCCCCATCAAGGGAACGCGTCCGCGGGGAGCAACCAGGGAAGAGGACTCTTGCCTGAAAAAGGAGCTGGCAGAAAGCGAGAAAGATAGGGCAGAGCTGGTAATGATTGTGGACTTAGAGAGGAACGATTTGGGCAAAATCTGCCAGAGTGGCAGCGTGAAGGTAAAAAGGCTGAGGGAAATAGAAACCCATCCCACCGTATTCCATACCGTGGCCACGGTGGAAGGAAGAGTCAAAGAGGGGCTTACTCCCATTGATTGCCTGAAAGCATGTTTTCCCGGAGGTTCAATTACAGGGGCACCCAAGGTAAGAGCTATGGAAATTATTGAAGAGCTGGAACCTACCCGGAGAAACCTCTATACTGGTTCCATAGGGTATATAGGATTTAACGGAAGAGCGGATTTCAGTATAGTAATACGGACCGTGCTGGTAAAAGACGGACAGGCATATTTCCAGGTGGGAGGAGGTATCGTGGCGGACTCTGACCCTGAGAAGGAGTACCAGGAAACACTGGATAAGGGCAAAGCATTGATTACTACATTAAGGAGAATGAGCCATGGGAAAAATATGGAAGAATGGGCAGATTTTCCCGGAAAGAGACTGGAAATTTCTGCTCGCTAATACCGGGTTCCTGTATGGGGAGGGGCTCTTTGAAACAGTGAAAATAAGAGAGGGCAGGCATGTTTTCCTGCTGGAGCATTTAGATAGACTCCTAAATTCCTCCCGGGAGTTAGAGATTCCCTCTCCTTTTTCCCGGGAAGAGATTGCAGAAGGATGCCGGAATACCATACAGGCAAACGCAGTGGAAAAAGGAATTTTGCGCATATACCTTACCCCTTTACTCATCCTCATAAAAACGGATGCCGGTCTTCCCTATGAAACCAAGCCGTTTTTCCGCAGCATTATCTCCTCTTTTAGACGCAATGCTTCCTCGCCGCTTGCCTTTCATAAAACATTGAACTACTACGAAAACATTCTGGCCAGAAGAGAGGCCAACCAGCAGGGATACGATGAAGCCATCCTGCTTAATCTCCGGGGAGAGATAAGCGAGGGAGCTTACAGTAATCTTTTTATGGTAAAAAAAGGCAGGCTTCTCACTCCTTCTCTCTCCTCTGGTCTTCTACCCGGTATAACCAGGAGGAAGGTAATGGAAATAGCCAGAGAGACAGGCATAGAGGTGGAAGAGCGAGTGTTGTTGCCTAAAGACTTGCAGGAAGCAGATGAGGCCTTCTTTACCTCGGCTCTTATGGGGGTAATCCCCTGCAAAGAAATTAAAGGGGTAAGAGAATTTGCAGAATATGAGACCTCGCTAAAGTTAAAAACCCTGCTGAGTGAAGCAGAGAGGAATAATGTATAGAAATGGTATATCCGCAGAGGATACAGTTTTCCGACAGGAACAAATGAGCGTATGAAAATTCCCCTTTTAGTGATTGCCGGGCCCACCGGTGTAGGCAAGACAGAAGAATCTCTCCATATAGCCCGAAAATGGCAGGGGGAAATAGTCGTTTCAGATTCTGTCCAGATTTACCGTTACCTGGATATAGGAAGTGGCAAGCCTACCCCCGCGGAAAGAAAAGAAATCCCCCATCATCTTATGGATATTCTTGACCCGGAAGAAGTATACGATACGGCAAGATTTGCTTCTATGGCCAGGGAAATTATCGAAAAAATCTGGAAGAAGGGCAGGCTCCCTATCTTGGTGGGAGGATGTGGGTTTTACATAAGAACCCTGCTGAGAGGTATTTTCCCTGGTCCCGGCAGGGACGAGAAGCTCAGGGAAAAATTATATAAGGAAGCCCAGGAAAAGGGAGGGGATGTTCTTTATGCCCGATTAAAAGAAGTTGACGAGGCCTCGGCTGCTCGTATTCATCCGCATGATATCGTGCGAATAATCCGGGCGCTGGAAGTTTTCCAGCTTACCGGTAAACCGCTTTCCTGGCATTTCAAGCGGGAGAAAAAGGAAGAAATTTTTAATTATCTTTTTCTCTCCTTAATTCGCCCCCGGGAAGAACTCTATAGTAGAATAAACAACAGGGTAGAGAAAATGTGGGAGATGGGATGGGTGGAGGAGGTAAATGAAATAATTAAGATGGGATTTGCCCCCGATTCCCCCGGGTTACAAAGCATTGGTTACAAAGAAGTAGTACAATTCATTCAGGGTAAGATAGGAAAGGAAGAGGCGAAAGAAATAATAAAAAAGCGCACCAGGAATTATGCCAAAAGACAGATTGTCTGGCTGAGGAAAGAAAACCCGGTATGGATAACCCTGGAAGAGGAAAGGGGTAAAATGCAGGAAGAAATTAGGAATTTCTTAGGAAAGATAGAAGGTTTTAGACGATAGAGCTTAGGAGGGAAGCTTTTGAATTTATCCGGTGATTTAGTCTGGACCACATCGCAGAGAGGGAGATAAATGGAAAAGGTAGTATTAGTAGGGGATAAAAGAGAAAAAACCTCCCTGGAAGAGCTGAGAGGCCTTGCAGCTACAGCAGGGGGGGAAGTACTGGAGGTGATTCCTCTAAGGATGGAAAGAATTACCCCCTCGCTTTTCGTAGGGGAAGGGCAGGCGGAAGAAATTCACCGCTGCGTAGTGGAAAAGGGAGCGAACCTTGTGGTATTTGACATGGAACTCCATCCTGTACAACAGCGGAACCTGGAAAAAATAATCGGGGAAAGGGTTATTGACCGTACTCAGCTTATCATGGATATATTTGCCCAGCATGCCCATACGGAAGAAGGCAAAATAGAAGTGGAGCTGGCGCAACTCAAGTACCTTCTCCCCCGGCTTACCGGCAAGGGCAAAGAACTATCCCGCCTGGGAGGCGGCATTGGCACGCGTGGACCGGGGGAAAGACAGTTAGAGTATGACCGCAGGAAAATCCAGGTAAAGATTAAAAGGCTGGAGAAAAAACTGGCTAAGCTGCTCCGCCACCGGGAGAATATCGGCAGAAGAAGGAGAAAATTCGGTTTACCCCTGGGAGCAATTGTGGGATATACCAATGCCGGGAAGACCAGCCTTATCAATGCACTTACCCGCTCCCACCTCCCGGCTGGCAATAAGCTGTTCATGACTCTGGATACACGCATGAGAAAATTGTATCTTTCCAACCACCAGATGGTCATACTTACCGATACAGTCGGTTTTATCCGTCGTCTTCCCACAGAACTCCTGGCTTCTTTCAAAGCCACCCTGGAAGAGACAGTCAATGCCACTTTTCTGCTGCATGTAGTTGATGCCTCCAGCGCGGAGAAAGAGGAGATGATAAAAACCGTTAAAAAATTACTGGGGGAACTGGGTGTTCTGGATAAGCCTCTGGTAGAAATTTTTAATAAGGTTGACCTTCTCAATCCCTGGGAAAAGAGGAGACTACAGCGGGAATACCCGGAATCTGTTCTGGTAAGCTCTCTTACTGGCGAAGGCCTGGAGGAGTTGAAAGCAAGAATAGTGGATACACTCAAGGATTCCAGGGAGGAATTAGATGTTTTTCTGCCCCAGGATAAGCTTTTCTTGTTACCCGAGGTTTATCAGCATGGAGAAGTGTTAAATGAGTTACCACAGGAGAAGGGGGTACAGATTAGAGTAAGATTGGACAGGGCGCTGGCCGAGAAGATAAAAGGGCTGCTGGGAAGTTAGATGTTAGACCATAGACTTTAGACTATAGACTGTAGACCTTAGACTGGGAGAGGGGGATGCAGGATAAAAGATACAGAACAAGGGACAGTAAGCAGGGAGTTGGTATCCTGCCCACCTGTCATGCCTGCGAAAGCAGGCATCCAGGAGAGCACATAGACTATAGACCTTAGACTTTAGACTATAGACTGGGGAAATAGTAAACAGTGAATAGTAAACAGTAGCGAGTAGACGGTAGTGAGTAGTTAGTAGCGGGTAGCGAGGGGTGGACCTTAGAGCATAGACTTTAGATGGATGGGTAGATGGAAGAACGTTTACAAAAAATTATTTCCCGGGCAGGAATAGCTTCCCGCAGAAGCGCAGAACAACTGATTAAAGAGGGAAAAGTAAAAGTGGACGGAGAAGTTATTACCAGGCTGGGAACAAAAGTAGACCCGCGCATACATAAAATAGAGGTGAAAGGCAAAGTAATTACCTTACCGGAAAAACTCTACCTTTTGCTTTACAAGCCTCGCTACTATATCACTTCTCTTTCCGACCCCCAGGGAAGAAAAACCGTAGCAGACCTGCTTAAAGATATTCCTACTCGCCTCTTTCCCGTAGGACGGCTTGACTTCGATGCCGAGGGGCTGCTCATTTTTACCAATGACGGCGAGTTTGCAAATATCCTGCTGCATCCCCGCTACGGAATCTCCAAGACCTATCTTGTCGAGCTCTCAGGAATCCCTTCCCGCAGAGATTTGGAACAGGTAAGAAAAGGTATCCGACTGGAAGACGGCATGACGCTGCCAGCCCGGGCAACTGTAGTAAAAAAAGATATTAACAGAGCCTGGGTTAAACTTACTCTGCGGGAGGGAAGAAACAGGGAAATCAAGCGAATGTTTGCTGCGCTCGGTTATACAGTTACCAGGTTAAAGAGGATAAAAATCGGCCCTTTCAAGCTGGGGGACCTCAGGCCGGGAGAATATCGCTTTCTTACCCGGGAGGAAGTGGGCGAATTTAAACCGTTTCCGGATGAGGGGTAAAGCAATGGCCGCCTATCCCCGGCTGATTTTCTCCCGGTAGAGTGAGAGATAAAGGTTAGCCCACTCGTTTACTGTTTTGGAGAGGGAGAAGTAACTTTTTATTCTTTCCCTGCCTTCTTTTCCCAGTGTTTCCCGCAGAGAAGGCGAAGTTATCATCTGCTCTATGGCTTTTGCCAGCTGGCGCGGATGCTTCCTTTCCACTATTATTCCTGCTGCTCCCACTACCTCAGGTATTCCGCCGGTGCGGGAGGCAATTACCGGAATACCGCAGGCCATGGTTTCTGCAATGCTGATGCCGAATCCCTCATAAAGAGAAGGAAATACCCCTATATCCCAGCTCCGGATAAAAGGCAAAGGTTCTGCCACTTCCCCGCTGAAAATTGCCCTTTTCCCCAGGTCAAGCTGCGCGGTTAATTTTTCTAAGTTGCTGCGTTCCTCACCTTCGCCTACTATTACCAGGTAGATATCCGGATATTTCTTCTTGAGCAGGCTTACTGCCTGCAGGAGGTACCGGTATCCTTTGCACCGGTGCAGTCTTCCTAAGCTCCCCACGATAAAAGCATGCTGCGGCAGGTTGAGTTTTTCCCGGCTCTTTTTTTTATCGCCGGGGCTGAACTTCTCCGTATCTACGCCATTGTAGATTACTTTTATCTTTTCTCCTCTGATAAATCCTTTCTTCCGGTTTAATTCCTTAACCGCGTATGAACAGGCAACAATACGGGAAGTGGGAAAACTCAATACGGAATCCAGGAAGATATGAAGACAATTTTTCCAGGGGATGGCATTTCTCTCCGAGGCTACAATCACTGGTGTGCGGGCAATAATACCCCCCAGTCTTCCCCAGGTGTTGGCAGTGAAAAGATAGGTATGCAGGATATCTATCTTTTTTTCCCTCAGGTAGGCAGCAACCCGGAAAGGAAGAAAAGGGTCAAAACGAAAATCCCTGCGAAAAACCGCCACGGGGATATCCGCTGTTTTTAAGAATTCCCTGACCCGCCCGGAGGAAAAAGTCCCCACGTAATTGTCAAACTCATCCCCCTCCAGCCTTTTTGCCACCTCTGCAATCTGTTTCTGTACCCCTCCTATGGCAAGAGTGGAGACAAGATGAAGGATTTTTATTCTTTTCACCCCTTATTGGGAACTTTCGGTATTTTCCTCTTCCAGGAGATTTGAGGCCATGTCACTAAGAGTGCTCATGAATTCCTCAATATGGTCCTCAAATATCACTATCCTGTCTTTTTCTCTCGTATCTCCCTGAGGCCTTATTTCCACAATATCCAGGTATTTGTTACCTCCGGTAGTCTTTTTAAGGTTAAAATGATAGATCCTTTTCCCACATTTCAGACTTTTGGTAAGCAGTTCTTCAGCCATTATCTACCTCCTCCTTTTTCTCATAAAATACATACTCATTGGTTACCCCAAAACAAGTGCATATATTAACAGAGTGTGGAACTTTTTTCAAACTCGTTTCCTGACAAATCGGTAGAAAAAAAGTTCTATAAGAGGGGAGGGAGGATAGCCACTTTTCAACCGCAGGTCTAGTTCCTGAAGAAGGAAATAGGAGTCTTTAATTCTCTCCCATGACCACATCTTTACTATATCTCGATAAGCTTTTTGCCATTCTACGCGCCAGATTCTGTATTTTTGAAAGAGGGAATAGGGTGATACTCGTGCCTCAACCTCTTCCTTGAAGCATCCAATCCTCCCTAATTCCCAGGTGAGCAGGCCTATAAGCGAGAAGGGAGATACGCCTTCCAACCTTAAGCGTTGCCATTCTTTTATTGTGCCTTGCAGGTCATTTACCAGGAGAGAAAGTATAAGATTGTACAGGGAGACTGCTTTGCCTTCCGAAGTTACTGTTTCCACGTCTTTTCCTGTTATTCTGGTTCTTGCGCCGGTGAAGTTGACAAGCTTCTCTATTTCATTATGCAGGGCATAAAGATTACCCCTGTTCATCTCAAAGAGCAGCCTCAGGGCTTCCCCCTCTATTTCTTTTCCTTCTCTTTTCAATGTCTCTTTAATCCACATTAGTATCTGGGGTTCTTTAAGCGGGGAAAATTTTATCTGGCTGATTTGCGGGAAGGCTTTTTCCCATTTATCTTTGTTTTTTCCCGCTACGGCAATTATTTTGACCGAGGCAGGAATACGAGGAAGTATTTCCTTTATTCCCTTTAATAGAGAAACCGGGGCTTTTTCTGCCCTCTTAATCACCAGTACTTTCCAGGAAGAAAAAAACGGGTAAGAGATTAAGTAGGAAAAGATTTCCCGCTGGTTGGGTTCTTCTCCTTTAAACACTTTCCAGTTGAATAGGGGAGACTTTATTTCCTGCTTGAGGGCTTTGAGAGCTTCTTCTTTCAGGAAATCTTCCTCTCCCCAGAAGAGGATAAACTTGGATTTGCTCTGTAATACTTTAGCGGAGATGTCTATTGGATTGCTCATAACGGAGATAGAATATTATCTTTTGTGCCACCCTTTTGCATAACCTCTCCAGTAACTCTTTCCGCGGCTCCTTCCAGCTGCCCTGGGGAAAAGAGACCACCTCTTCCTGGAACTCCTTGTCCCAGACTGTTTTCCCTCTTTCCCGCATTTTAACTTTTACTTTTATTTTTGCCTTCAGCCCTACAATTTTCTTATCTTCGCCGTAAAAAAGAGGTTGATAATCAATTTCTGTTATTTCCCCGCTTAGAACTCTTTCCGCCGGGCCTACCTTTATCCCCCAGGAAGACGCTTCTTCGGCTAACTTTTTCTTCAGAACCGCGGTAATGCCACTGGCATAAGTGAGGTTTGCAAAACTACCTATGCTTATCCTGATATCCGAAACAGGCAGGGATTGGTAGGTAGCACACCCGCTCAGGAAGATGGCAAAGAATAGCCAAGCTCTTTTAACCATTTTATCTTACTTTCTGATGCTTTGCCCCATGTTGTATCCGGGAATTTATTTTTAACCTCCTGGTAGTACAACAGGGCAGCGAGATAGTCCGCATTTTTCTCATAGAATTTCGCCACTTTATAGGTTTCCCAGGCCCACTTTTCTCTCAGGGCAGAAAGCTTCTCTTCTGCCTTTTTGCGGAAAGGAGAAGAGGGGTGCTGGTAGATGAAATCTCGCAGTGCCCTTTCAGCCTTCTCCTTAAGCTCTGCGTCGTAGGGAGACTTTTCGCTTCTTTTTACCTCAGTCAGAGCTATCTGGTAATAGGCTTCTTCTACCAGGGGAGAATTGGGGTAGTCCTGGGTCAATTCAGTAAATTCATTTATTGCCTTCTCGTATTTTCCGGCCTTAATAAAGGATTCCCCCATACGGAATTTTATGCGGTCTGCTTCCTTCCAGTAGGGGAAATTTTTCAGGAGGAAACCATAAATCTTTGCCGCTTTCTCCCAGCGGGTCAGGGTAAGAAATTCCTTGGCGCGGGGTAATATCCCCGTGGTCTTACTTGCAAAAAGTTTATCTGCAATTGCTTTCTCTCGTCTGGCCACTTCTTCCAGTTTGGGGTAGCGGGGATAATTTTCCACTACTTTCTGGTATGCAAGGGCGGCTTCGTAGGGTTTCCCGAGCTTTTCCAGGCATTGACCTATCATGAATTGCGCCTGGGGTGCCTGTGAGGAGCGGGAATAATATTTAATTAACTTCCGGAATTCTTTTAAGGCTTTCTCGTAATCTTTCCCCTGGTATAGGGAGAGCGCGTATTTCCATTGTTCTTCCGGGGTAGGTTTGGGTGCATACTTGGGGTTAATCCATTTCCCTGTCTCCGGTGTCCATTCCCAGTAGGAAAAAGCGTATCCAGTACTTATTAAACTAAGGCAGATAATTAAGAGGATTTTTAGCTTCATTTCCTTCCCTTATTTCAAAATGCAGCATGGGTTCATCGCAATTGCCCCAATCACCGCTCAGGGCAATGACTTCTCCCTGCTTCACGTAATCACCCTCCTTAACCAGAAGGCGGGAATTATGGGCATATACTGTTGCATATCCATTCCCATGGTCTATAATTACCAGTTCCCCAAACCCTCTTTTGGGACCGGCAAAAACTATTTTACCAGAACTGGCAGCTTTTATCTCTGTCCCTATAGGGACGGCAATATCAATACCCCGGGCATTTCTCTTTTTTCCTTTTCCGAAGTAGCGGATTATTTTACCGCGCGCCGGCCAGATAAATTCTTCTTCACCTTGCACCAGGACAGGAAGGGGAGGGACTGTTTTCTGCTCTTTTGCTCCCGGTATGAACAATTTGTCTCCCGGCTTAATCTCATTGGGGTTCTCGATGCGGTTGACTTTTATAATTGTCCTCCAATCAACACCATAGGCACGGGATATCCTCCACAGGGTCTCGCCTTTTTTTACTTCGTGGTACACGCCCACGGGAGAAGGTGCAGGTGAAGGAACAGGAGGTTTATAGGTAGCACACCCGGAAAGGATGAGGAGTACTATGAATAATATACTTACTTTCTTCATGCATCTGAGCGGGTGAGGGGATTTGAACCCCTGACATCGAGCCTGGGAAGCTCGCGTTCTACCACTGAACTACACCCGCGTCCATTGGCGAAAATTATTTAACCTTCTCTCCACGGCTGTTTTATCCAGCCCGATTAACCTTTCCACCCCCCATCCTTCCACCGTGAAGGACGCAATTATTGTAGCATAGAGGAGGGCATGTTTCAAAGAAGAAGGGGAGACACCGTTTTTCTCCAGGTAGCCGGTTAGTGCTCCGGCAAATGTATCTCCTGCTCCGGTGGGGTCAAGGCATTCCTTAACCGGGTAGGCAGGCAGAAGCAATAGCGAATTGTGGGAAGAATAGTATATTGCGCCATGCTCGCCTTTCTTTATGATTATCCTGGAAACACCCCGCTTGAAAAGTGATTCTGCGGCTTTAAAGATATTGCTTTCTCCGGAAAGAATCCGCACTTCTTCGTCATTTATAATTACCAGGTCCACTATATTGAACATTTCTTCCACGTCTTCCCGGTAGTTATCTATCCAGTACTTCATGGTATCCCATACTACGAAAGGACGCTCTTCCATCTGGGAAAGGACTGCTTTCTGAAGAGCAGGGGTATTATTTGCCAGCAAAAGAAACTTTTGCTTGCGCAGGAAAGCGGGAACGTCGGGGAAGTAATCTGCCAGCACGTTCTGGCAGGTGGAAATGACTTCCAGGTCCTGGGGAGTATCTCCGTATTTAGCCACCCAGCGAAAAGTTTCTCCTTCTCTTATTTCCATCCCTTGCAGGGAAACCCCTTTTTCTTCCAGCTCTTTCCGGTAGCGAGGGGGAAAGTCTTCACCTACGCAGGAAAGAATTACAGGGTGGGTGAAAAAAGAGGCTCCCAATGCTGCATACGTAGCGGACCCTCCCAGGAGGTCTTCCCTTTTCCCCGCGGGCGTAATCAGCGTATCCAGGGCTACAGAGCCAAACACAATGCTTCCAGGGTTTTCTTTGTTTCTCATCTTTCCAGCTCAAATATAAATTTTACCATACCCTTGCTCTTTTCATCTCCCGGGGTAAATCTCCAGCGGTATAAGTGCTCAATGGATATGGTATCCAGAAGCGGGTAGCCGGAAGATTTTCTGAGGGTTACCTCTTTCACCTCTCCTCTTTTATCTACTACGAATGTAAGCTCCACCACGCCTTCCATCCCCTGTTTTTCTGCCTGGATTGGATAGACGGGGGGGGCATAGGCAACAACTTTCCTTTTCCCCTCTTTCCAGGAAATGTGGAGGGACTTATCTTTGTCAGGAGGCGGAGGGGGGAAGGGAAAACGGAAGGAGGGGCGTGTTACCTTCTCCTTGCGGGCGGGGGGGGAGAATGTTGAGGCGATAGTTTTTAGAACAGGCTTGAGAAGTACCGGCGCTGAAACAGGCAAAGAAGGTTCTAATGCTTCCAGAGAAGGCAGTTCCAGGGAAGGAAGCACCCCGCCTGAAGGAAAGGAGCCTGTTGGCTCGCTTCTCAGGTAATAAACCGGGAAAAACCTGCTTTTCTTCTTTTCCTGGGGAAAGTACACGTCGAATACCGTGCCCAGTATGAAATGCCAGGCCAGGGAAATAAAAAGCGCAGAGAGGAAAATTGTATTAACCCGCATTGGTGGCGCTACGGGGATTCGAACCCCGGTCTCGAGGATGAGGGCCTCGTATCCTAACCCCTAGACGATAGCGCCGCTGGGGAAGGAGGACTCGAACCTCCAATTACCTGATCCAGAGTCAGGCGTGTTACCTATTACACTATTCCCCAAATAGAGTGGGGTACAGCCCACCCCAAAAAATGCAAGAGTATCAGGACCTTCCCTTTTGCAAAATTATATCACAAGCCGGATGACTTTGGCGTGAGAGTAATAATAACCCTGCAACCTCTTCTCTCCGGATAAATGGCTATTTCCAGAGATTCATTTTCGTTGGCAAAAGAGAGCCTACTTATACCATATTCTACCATATTTATCAGCTCCCATCCCTGTAGTGGCAACTGTTTCTTGAAATAGGCGA
Organism: bacterium; assembly: GCA_027021085.1. Taxonomy (GTDB): domain Bacteria; phylum CAIJMQ01; class CAIJMQ01; order JAADFP01; family JAADFP01; genus JAADFP01. The sequence continues at coordinate 26,326 of JALUVB010000053.1, read as the reverse complement.
TAACATCTTCAGGGGCAAGCCGGGTGGAATATTTCAGGTTGGCCAGGCGTATTTTCCCGTTGTCAAAGATAAAGGAGTTTTGGGTATCGAGAACCATCTTTTCAGGCACGGGAATATCATCAAACTTTTGTTTTATGGCTTTCTTTATCCCTTCTTCCTCAACAGGAGATTCATTTCCCGGAGGGGAATAGTATGAAAGAGAAGCACACCCGGCAATAAACAGGGGCAATACGAAAAGAATTAGCTTTTTCATATTTCACCTCCTTCCTTTTCTGAGGGCGATGCGAATACATACGCCTAAGCCTCCGTAAAATACAAGCACTCCCATGATTAACATTATCCAGGCACTCACTGGCATCTTGGTCTCCCTCGGTGAGAAATGATAATGGCGATAGCGGGTAAGGCTAAGAAAAGAAGCCAGCCTATAGCCAAGGCAGCTAAGGGATAGCCTCCGTAGGGAGAGGCAATCCTTTCACGCAGTACAAAGATTATGGATACGCCGAGGATTGCCGGGGTAAGAAACTTGATGCAAAAATTCCACCATCTCCCTATGGGAAAATCTGATACAGCATTCACGTATCTTCTCAATTTCTCAGCCCCCAGAATATAACCTCCCACAATACAGGTAAGAATAGCAACAGATGTAAGCCCGAACTTGTTCATCAAATCATCAGTAATATCCAACCAATACAGTCCTCCCCGTGTGGTAAAGAGGATACCCAGCAGGAAGCCTGGCAGGGAAACTATAATAGTAGCAGGAATGCGTTTTATTTTCCACTTGTCGATTACTCCCGTAACACATGCTTCTACCAGAGAAAAGGCTGAATCTACCCCCAGGCTTAGAAGGAGCAGGAAGAATAGGAAAGAGAATAATCCTGCGGCTACCGGCAGTAATTTTATGGCAGTAGGGTAAATCACGAAGGCCAGTCCCGGCCCCGCTTTTATTACTTCTTCAATAGGTATGTTTTGTGTGTGGGAGAGGTAGCCAAGTACCGGGAACACGGCAAACCCGGCCAGGAAAGAGGTCCCGCAATTGGCCAGACTTATAATAAAAGAACTGTTATTCACATCGTGGTCTGCAGGCAGGTAGGAGGAGTAGGCAATTAATATCCCGAATGATAGGGAAAGCGAGAAGAATATTTGTGCATAGGCAGCCAGCCATACCTGTGGATCAGCAAGTTTGGAGAAGTTGGGAGTAAGGTAGTACCTTATTCCCTCCATGGCTCCCGGAAGAGTCATTCCCCTGATTACCAATATTCCGAGTAATATTATAGGAAGAGGCACAGTAAACATTACCACTTTTCCTACCCGCTCTACTCCCTTGTAAATAATAAGGTATATGGCCACCCAGATACCGATAAGAGCCAGCAATATCGGTAGGTTTATCCCACCCAGGTGAAGAGGCGAAGAAGTTATGTTTAAGAATTTATTGAAGAAAAAATCCTTGGCATTATTTTCCCAGGAAAGCGGAAAGGAGTAAAACAGGTAGTCCACACTCCAGGCAATTACTACGTTGTAATAGGTGGTAATTACAAATCCGATAAGAAGAGCCCACCATCCTACCCATTCCCACCCCTTCTTTATGGAAGCAAATGAATGGGGTGCAGAACCCTGGAAGCGGTGTCCGAAAGAAAACTCTAAAATCATCAGGGGAATACCGGCAGTGAATAATGCCACAAAGTAGGGAATTAAGAAAGCACCGCCGCCATTTTTGTAAGCAATATAAGGAAATCTCCAGAGATTCCCCAAGCCTACTGCAGAACCAATGGAGGCCATGACAAAGGCTGTCCGGTTGTTCCACCTTTCTCTTTCTTCCATTACGAAAAGATTTTAAACTAAAATTCTTTTTCTTTCAATTATTATGCTACCGAGGCCCTGCTGAGAAGGTAGCGGGTAGCGAGTAGCGAGGGGGATATTTTAGACTTTAGACCATAGACCTTAGACTATAGACCGGGAGAAGCAGGATAAAGGCGGAGAAGCAGGTGGAACTGGCAACTCGCAACTAACAACTCACAACTCTTGGACTATAGACTGGGAGGTGGTGAGCAGTAAATAGTAAACAGTGAACAGTGAATCGGTTTCCTAGTATCCCGGTATCTTGGTAATCCTGGTATCCTGGGATAGCTTTTGAAGGAGGTTAGGATTTGCAAGAATGACAAGAAACCAGCCCTACCTGTCATGCCTGCGAAAGCAGGCATCCAGGAGAGCACATAGACCATAGACTTCAGACTATAGACATTAGACTGGAAGAGGAAATGCAGGATACAGGATTCACCTCGCCCGGTTAGCTTCCCCCCCGAACTTCTTTCTGAAGCTTCCTTATGATAAACTTAAACTATGAGAAAGTGGTGGTTGATTCTGTTTTTGGGGGTACTGTTTGCACAACTCCTGGGGGCGGACCTCCAGATAAAAATAGATTTTTATCCTAATTACAAAGCAGAGGGTCTTTTTAATGATAAGGTCTATAGCGTTTTCATAGTAAGGTTCCGCAATGCAGGGAGAAAACCTGTAAAGGTGGGAGAAGCTTTTACCCTGACCACTGATACGGGCAAGAAGTATCGTCCTCACCCTGCCCCCTGGCTCAGAAAGGATATAAGTGACAAGCTGGGAATAAAAGAAAAATTTATCTGGATAGGAAACCTGAAGCCGGGAGATACAAGGAGTAAAATAGTAGTTTTCAGAAGGGTGGATCCTGCGGCTAAACGGGCTTACCTTAACATATTCGGGCTTTACCCGGGTTATTTGCTCCGGGTAGAATTCAAGCGCTTCGGTGAGCAGTGGCGTGAAGTGGGAAGGAAGTGGACAAAAAAGCAGTGAGAAAGGAGAATTTTAGACTTTAGACCATAGACCTTAGACCATAGACTGTAGACTGGGAAAGGGGAGATCCAGAAGGCAAAATACAGGCGGGGGCACAGGTGGAACTAACAACTCGCAACTAACAACTCACAACTCTTGGACTATAGACTGGGAGGTAGTGAGCAGTGAATGGTGAGTTGGTTCCCCATATCATGTGTCTTTCCCGTCTAATGTCTAAAGTCTGATGTCTATAGTCTAACATGGGGGAATAGGCGCCCCGACATACGTCGAGCCCGATGGACATCGGGGATGACTCACAACCCTGTTTTTGTTGCTGTTGTATTTTCGTTTCTTCCTGTATATTTGGTGTCAAACCTGTATTACTTGCTTTCAGCCAGTGTCTTAAGATTGAATGCCCTGTGAATCTTTGATTTTATCCGGGCTGCTTTATTGGGATGGAATATCCCTTTACTTGTAGCTCTGTCAATGAGAGACAGCATTTCTCTCAGGGCAGATTCCAGCTCTTTTTTATCTTTTCCTGTCTCCAGTATCTGCTGGAACTTTTTCCAGGCATTTTTAATGCGAGATTTCCATGCCCGGTTCCGCAGGCTCCTTTTTTCTGCCTGCTTAACCTTTTTAACGGACGATTTCTTAGCCATATCTTCTCCTTTACTCTATGAGAGTGGGTATGTTACCATAGCCCGAGAAAGGTGTCAATACATAAAAGACTTAAAAGAGGTTTTTTTACCCTTAGCAGCGGCATATTCTTCTCCAGAATCCTGGGATATATCCGCGACCTTCTCATAGCAATGTGGATAAGTGACAGGGGAAGAGATATTTTCTTTCTTGCCTTTTTACTCCCCAATCTTTCCAGGCGCATACTGGGGGAGGGAGCGCTGAGTTCTTCCTTTGTCCCCATTCTTTCCCGTGTTGTCAAACAAAAAGGGCAGGAAGAGGGAGACAGGTTTGCTTCGGTGCTTTTAAATTACCTTGTTATTACCCTCTTTCTCGTGGTTGTGCTGGGAGTAGTTTTTGCTCCTTACATAGTTAGCTTCTTTGCCCCGGGTTTTTCTGCTTCCGAGAAAGTGATAGCAGTAGGAATTCTCAGGGTAATGTTTCCCTTTGCTCTTTTTATCTGCCTGGCCTCTTTTTTTTCTTCTTACCTTACTACCCGCAGGAATTTTATCAGCACTTCTCTTTCCTTTTTGCTTTTTAATCTTTCCCTCATAGCCTTTCTCTGGATGAGAAACAAGTTTCCCTCTCCTCTCCTTGCTTTATCCTGGGGTGTGGTGATGGGGGGGGTACTGCAGTTTCTTATTCATCTGCCATTTTTAATAAAAAAAGGATTCACCTATCATTTTCAGTTCTCACACCCGGTTATAACTGATTTTGCCAGGTTTCTCCTGCCGGCCTCTTTCGGGGCCAGCATATTTTATGTAAATATCGCGGTGGATAGAATACTGGCTTCTTTTCTTCCTGCCGGTGCTATCTCTGCCCTCTACTACAGCAACCGGTTGCTGCAGTTTCCCCTTGCTCTTACCGGGATAGCCATGTCCATGGTTTCCCTGCCTCTCTTCTCCCGCATAGGGAAAGAGGAAGTTTCCTCCCAGCTTACGCAGGCTTTGAAGTGGCTTCTTTTTCTCACCCTGCCTGCCACCCTTTTTCTCTCTCTGCTGGGTAAGCCTATAATTAGCATCCTTTTTGAGCATGGGAAATTCACTTCTCTCTCTACACTGGGGACATATTCCGCGCTTCTCTTCTATTCTCTTGGCTTGTTTTTCTTTGCGGGTTCCCGGGTTCTAAATACAGTATTCTACTCCTTTCATCACCCCTGGCTTCCGGTAAAGATAGGAGTATGGAGCATATTAACCAATATTGTGTTTGACCTTATTCTCATAAGACCCTTACAGCAGGGAGGGCTGGCTCTGGCCACTTCTCTGTCTTCCCTGGTAGGTTTTATTTTGCTTCTCTACCACCTGCCACGTCGGGTTAAGGTCAAAGTAAGCATGGAAAAGAAATGGATGATAAAGTTTTTTCTTATATACCTTGTGCTTATCATGGTATCTTTATCCCTTTACATTTTGATGGGGAAGTTATCGGGTATAATAGAAATAGGCAAATTGGCACTTATTATAGGCGGGGGAGTGGGGTTATACATATGGTTAGCACATAAATTTGAGGTGATGGAAGTGTGGAGTGGAAAGAAAAAGTAAAACAGCTACCAGACCATCCGGGCGTTTATCTATTTAGAGATAAAGAAGGAAAAATCCTGTATGTGGGAAAGGCTTCTTCCTTAAAAAAGAGGGTGAGTTCCTACTTATCCTCCTCTTCTCCCAAAACATTAATCCTCTTAAAGAAGGCGTCTGCCCTGGAGTTTATACTCACTTCCAACGAAAATGAAGCACTTTTACTGGAATTCAACTTTATAAAAGAATATCGTCCGCGCTATAACATCCGGCTGAAAGATGACAAAAAATATCCTTACATAACAGTCACCTGGCAGGAGGAGTTTCCCCGCATTTTTCTTACCCGGGAGGTAACAGAGCAGAATGCGCTTTACTTCGGCCCCTATACAAATGCGGGCGATGCTCGTACCACCTTAAGGTTTTTGAGGAAAATTTTCCCTTTTAAGACCTGTTCTAAAAAGAAAATTGATGGGAAACCCTGCCTGAATTTTTCCCTGCGCCGTTGCCCCGGTCCCTGTAAGGGAGATATTTCCCGGGAGGATTACCTGAGGGGGATTAGGTTTATCATTTCTTTTCTTAAAGGGGAAACTACGAGGGTTATGAAAGCACTGCAGAAGGAAATGAGGGGAAAGGCGGAAAAGCTGGAATTTGAGGAAGCAGCCCGGTTAAGGGACTGTATTTACTCGCTGGAAAAACTTTTTACTCCCCAGGCCATCACCTCGGAAAGCAAGGAAAACCTGGATATCATAGGGGTATCCTGCCAGAAGGATAGGGGCATGGTTACCCTTTTGCGTATCAGAGAGGGAAGATGGATAGGAGAAGATAGTTTCCCATTATCCGGAGTAAAACATTCTACGCTTGGGGAGATACTTTATTCCTTTATCCTGCAATATTATTCACGGAGTTCTTCCTTCCCGGAGGTTATTATTACCGAATCGGAGGTGGAGGATAAGGAGTCTTTAGAAAAATTTCTGCGGGAGAGGAGCGGCAGAAAGATAGCTGTCTCTCTCCCGGGCAATGCGGAAATGCAGGCTCTGCTGAAAAATGCTAATACGACTGCAAAGTATAAGTTACTAAAGGAAGGGGAAAGCAGTAGCCGGGAGATTGACCCCCTGCTTTCTCTGCAAAGGGAATTAAATCTTCCCCGTTTGCCTTACAGAATCGAGGGCTACGATATTTCGCAACTGCGGGGGGAATGGGCAGTGGGAAGCCGGGTGGTTTTTGAGAAGGGGGTTCCCTTGAAGGAAGAATACCGAAAGTACCGGATAAAAAGCGTGCAGGGGGTGGACGATTATGGTATGATAAAAGAGATAATAAGAAGGAGGACCGGGAAGGTAAATGAGGGGCAGGAGCCGATGCCCGATCTTATCCTGGTGGATGGAGGCAGAGGACAGATGCGGGCTGTTTTGGAGGTGTTGAGAGGAGGAGGGATTAATATCCCGGTGGTAGGATTGGCAAAGGGGGAAGAGAAAATATATGTTTCGCAGCGTCGTTTCCCTCTCTTGCTTCCTCGTTCTTCCCCGGCACTCAGGCTTCTTATGCGGGTGAGAGATGAAGCGCATCGGGTTGCTCATAGTTACCATTTGCATCTCAGGGAAAAATCTGCCCGCAAAAGTGCCTGGGGAGAAATTCCCGGAGTAGGAGAAAAACTTCTCCCCCGAATTAAAGAGAAGTTTTCTAGCCTGGACTTGCTCTCCCGCGCTTCTGTAGAGGAGATAAGCATGATACCAGGTGTAGGAAAGAAAAGGGCGATGAAAATATTGCAATTTTTTGAGAAGGAGAGGAGATGAAAAACATTTCTCTGTTGGTTTTCCTCCTTATTCCTGCCTTGCTTTTTGCTTTTTACCTGCGTGATTTCAAAAATCCGAACCGGGTAATTGTTGACCCTGCTACGGATTATATCTACGTTTCCAATGTGAATGGTGCGCCTGTGGCCAGGGATGATAATGGTTTTATCTCTCGTATAACCCCGGATTTTAAGGTAGTAACCCTGCATTTTCTGGATGGTGCCCTTAATGACTATGAACTTGATGCTCCCAAAGGGATGGCTATAAAGGATGGTATCCTTTATGTGGCAGATATCGATACTATCAGAGGATACGACCTAAAAAAGAGAATAAATGTGCAGAATATAAACCTGGCCCCCTATGGAGCTAAGTACCTGGTAGACCTCGTTTTTACCCGGAGGGGAGAGCTTCTGGTTTCGGATGCAGCTGCGAATGCAATCTTCCAGGTAACCCTGGGGAAAGGAATTATAGTGAGTAAGTTCTTGCATTCTCCCCTGCTCAAGGGACCTACTGGTCTTGCGGTTTTGCCTGACGGCAGGCTTGTTATCGTCTCTTCCCGGGGAAGTAATATCTGGGAATACAAAAAAGGGGGAAAGTTCCACCGGTTACTGGAAAAAAGAACTTATTATCGTTACCTGGAGGATGTGGATTACGATAAATACGGCAACCTCTATTTTACCGATTTCTCCACCGGCAGGATATTCCGGTTGGACAAGAATGGCCGGGTATCTACCTTCCCTGGCACGTTTTTCTCTCCCCGGGGTATTACCATAGACCGCAAGAATAACAAAATGTTTGTAGTAGAATTTTCCCTGGATAGGGTGGATGTTATTGACCTGGAATGAGTTGAACGGGCAGGATACGAAATCATTAGGTAGCAGTGAGGGTAGATTTAATTCCTTACCCGGCTGTCTTCTCCCGATATAAGTCGGGAAAAAGTATCCTGGTTTCCTTGATTTACCTTTTGTGTTTAAAGTTTAAAAAGAGCGAGGTATTAGGATGGCTCACAACTTAGTTTTATATTTTATGCTTACCTGAAAATCTAATTTTTACTATGAACTACTTGAGGATTCTTCATCTGCATACTGAATACGGTTGGCGGGGAGGAGAGAACCAGGTTTATTTGCTTTTGAAGGGGCTGAAGGAGAAAGGAGTAAAATCGTTCCTGATTTCTCCCCCCGAAAGCACCCTGGGAAAAAGAGCCAAAGAATTGGGCATCCAGGTAAAAGAGATAAATTTTAAAAGTGAATTAGACCTGGTGGCTATAAATGTTATTGTGAAGTGGATAAGGGAAAAGAAAATAGACCTTCTGCATGCCCACACCTCCCACGCACATTCACTGGCAGGACTTGCGGGGAGAATAGCCGGTAGAAAGATAGTGGTAACGCGCAGGGTTGATTTCCCTCCCCGGGGGATGCTTTCGCGCTGGAAATACCGCAGATTGGTAGATATTATTATTGCCATATCCCATGCCATAGAGAAAATACTTAAAGACATAGGGATACCGGAGGAAAGAATACGCTATGTCCCCAGCGCCTTTGACCCGGACAGACTGGAAAAGAGAGGGAATAATTCCTATCTCTACAGGGAATTTTCTCCCGGGCATCCTGTTATAGGCACCATTGCTTATCTCACTGACCACAAGGGGCACATTTATCTGCTGAGAGCTATCCCTGCTATTTTGAAAGAGTTTCCCCAGGCAACGTTTTTTGTGGTAGGCAAGGGAGAACTAGGAAACCACCTAAAAAAAGAAGCTAAAAAGCTGGGAATAACAGAGCAAGTCATATTCACCGGTTTCCGGGAGGATATCCCGGAGATACTTTCCATCCTGGATGTTTTTGTCCTGCCTTCTCATATGGAGGGACTGGGCAGTATTCTGCTGGAGGCGCAGTATATGGGAATTCCGGTGGTGAGTACCCTGGCAGGAGGCATACCGGAAGTGGTGAGGGATGGTGAGACGGGGATACTGGTTCCTCCGCGTGACCCTGAGGCTCTGAGTGGCGCGGTTATCAAACTTCTCAAGGATAAAACAAAAATGGCCGGCTTTTCCCTGGCCGGCAAGAAATGGGTACAAAACTTTTTGCCGGAGAGAATGGTAGAAGGCACCCTGGCAGTTTACAGAGAACTTGTGGACAAGGGTGCAGGCTAACCAATTTTACACCCCCGGGGTGTAAGCAATTTGGGTTTATGAGAAAGGCGCTTTTTTTAGACAGGGATGGCACGATAAACGAAGAGGTAGGCTTCTTACACGAGGTGGAAAAGATAAGAATTTTAGAGGGGGTGGTGGAATTGATCAAAAAAGCCAGGGAGAAAGGCTACCTGGTAATTGTGGTCAGTAACCAATCAGGGGTAGGGAGAGGTTACTTCGCTAGCCAGGAAGTGGAAAAAGTAAATCAGAGTATTAAGGATATCTTACACAGAAAAGGGGCAGAGATTGATGCTTTTTACTTCTGTCCCCATTCTCCCCGGGATGACTGTTCCTGTCGGAAACCAATGCCCGGCTTATTTTTGCAGGCGGCAGAAGAGTGGGATATAGACCTTGCCTCCTCTCTTTGTGTGGGCGACAGGGTAAGGGATGTGGAAGCAGGGATGAAAGCGGGTATAAAGCAGGGGTTTCTTTTGCTGGGCGATGAGGAAGAGAAAGAAAAATTGGACAACCTTCTTCTTGCTAAGGAGCCGGGAGCCAGAATCGAAGTGATAAAAAGTCTGCGGGAGATTTTGCCAGCATTGTGAGTAAAATCAAGGTTCTCAGGGTACTTCCTTCCCTGGAAATGGGAGGGGTGGAGAAAACTTTAATTTCCCTCTTACCCCGTCTTAAAGAGAAGGGGATTGCGGTAAAGGTTTGCACGCTTTATAGAAGAGATATTTTAGCCGATGAGATGGAGAGAGCGGGTATTCCGGTGATAAACATCGGAATGAGAGCAAGGATGGATGTTGATTTAAAGTATTTGAAAGGCATTATAAGGCTTGCCAGATTTATAAAAAGAGAAAGATTTCATATTGTGCATACTCATTTATACCGCGCTAACACTCCGGGGAGAATTGCCGCCATGCTTGCCAGGGTGCCGGTGATAATTGCCAATGAGCATAATGTGGACTCCTGGAAAGGTACTGCGCAGAGAAGAATGGATAGGATGCTGGCCCGCTTTACAGACAGGATAATCGTGGTTTCCCGGAGGGTGAAAGAGTTTTATGTGGAAGAGGTTGGTATACCGGAGAAAAAGGTAGAAGTTATTTATAACGGCGTGGATTTAAATAGATTTGAGAAAAAAGTAGATAAGCAAAAGAAGAGGAGGGAATTAGGTCTTCCCGGGGATGCTCCACTGGTGGGCACGGTGGGAAGATTACAGCCTCAGAAAGATCATAAAACTTTTCTCAAGGCCTCTTCCTTAATCCTGAAGAAATTCCCCCGCGTGCGTTTTCTTATTGTGGGAGGTGGAAGCTTGAGAAAAGAGCTGGAGGCTTTCACTAAAGAGCTGGGAATAGAAAAAAATGTCCATTTCCTGGGGGAAAGAAAAGATATAGAGGAAATCCTTCCTCTGATAGATATCTTTGTTCTCTCTTCTGCCAGGGAAGGATTTCCCATTACTGTGTTAGAGGCAATGGCTTATGGTCTCCCCGTGGTTGCTACGAAAGTAGGGGGCAATCCTGAATTGGTTAAAGACAGGGAGACCGGGTTTTTAGTTTCTCCTGAGGATTCGTGGTTGCTTGCAGAGAAAATAATGTGCTTACTGAAGGATAGAAAATTATCCCGGGGTCTGGGAGAGAGGGGGAGGGAGAGAATCAAGTCTTTCACCATAGAAAAAATGCTGGAGAGGACAATCAATCTTTACAATAAGTTGACAGAAAATGGCTTTTAATATCCAGCTTGTGAAAAGATTGTGAGTTTGTCTTGGGTGATTGAAAGAAAGAGGGATTATAAGGGAGGAGGGAAGTCAGATTGAACTCCTGGTCTGCCTGGAAATACCTGAAGCTGAAAAAGATGTTAACTGACAGGAGACTTCGGCATCGGGATTTTTATGTAAATGCTATTATGAAAGGACAATGGTTGAGTTCTCAAGAAATTGAAGAGATACAGTGGACAAAGCTAAAAAATCTTCTTCACTTTGCTTATCATAGAACTCCCTATTATAAAAAAATCTTTGCTGAATATGGTTTAACCTTGAATTCCTTTTCATCCATTAGTGACCTGAAAAAATTACCTCTTTTGACCCGTAAAATTCTTCAGAAGGAGTGGATAGATTTATGTTGTCCAGATTGGAGGGGGAAGAAGTACCTTAATCGAAGTGGAGGTTCAACAGGTGAGCCTGTAAACTTTTATCATGATGAGATTTACGAGAATTATGCTGAGGCTTCAAGAAAATGGACATACGCTCTTTGTGGATTGAAAAAAGGAGAAAGAAGAGTCAAACTCTGGGGGAATCTAAGAGATAGCCCTGATGGAACAAAGGTGGTGAAAAAAGGGAATTTGCTCTTCATAAATACTTTTACCCTGGACAATGCATTACTTGAGGAAATAAGTAAGTTGCTTATAGAGTGGAAACCCTTGCTTATTGAAGGTTATGTGAATTCTCTTTATACACTTGCCCAGTATCTTCTGGAAGAAGAGGAAGTAAGAATAAGACCCAGGGCTGTACAAGCTACCGCTGAGGTTCTTTTCCCTTCCCAGAGAAAGGTTCTGGAGAGAGCATTTCAAGCACCGGTTTTTGACCGATATGGTTCCAGAGAAGTGAGTATTATTGGGCATGAGTGTGAGAGACATTCTGGCTTGCACATTATGGGTTTTAACAACATTGTGGAGATTATGTCCGATGGAGGTATAGTAGTCACCAATTTAAATAATTACGTAATGCCTTTTATAAGATATGTTGTTGGTGATGTAGTTAATTCTTCCACAGAGGAATGTAGATGTGGCAGAGGTTTTCCGGTTATAGAAGGCGTGCAGGGAAGAGCCAATGATGTTATCATATCACCGCGTGGAAAGAGGATATGGGGTTATTTTGGGACGCTTCTTTATCAAACACCAGGAGTCCGTAAGTTCCAGGTTGTGCAGGAGTCTCTCGAAAACCTCACTATAAGGATTGTTAAAGGGCCGGATTTCATAGAGGAGTGTGTGGATAAATTAAGGGAGGAGATTCAAAGTAATTGCGATTCCTCCTTTCGGATTCATTTTGAATTTCCTGAAGAAATATCGCCTGCTTCTTCAGGGAAAGTAAAGTTTATAATTTCCCATGTAAAACAGGGGGGATGAAAATGAAAGAGAATATAATTTTCAAAATTCGTAAAGCAAAGAAAGAAGATGTGCCTGAAATCATGGAGATACTGAAAACGGCTAATATGCACTACATTCCCTCTCCGGAAATGCCGGAGTTGGATTACCGTTGTATCTTCGTGGCAGAAGATAAGAAAGGGAAGGTATTAGGCATGGCCGGGTATAAGATCCTGGATGACAAAAGGGCCAAAACCACTCTTATGGTGGTCCTTCCTGCCTACAGAGGAATAGGTATTGGAACGGCTCTACAGCGTAGAAGAATGAAAATGCTTAAAAAAAGAGGGATAAGAAAGTTAACCACTAACAGTGACCGACCGGAGAGCATTTCGTGGTATCAAAAACATTTTGGGTATAATGTGGTGGGAAAACTACCTAAACTGCATGAGTTTGGAGTCCCCGATATTATGGAGTGGACAACCCTGGAAGTTGACCTTCAAACATGGGAGGAAGAATAGAATAGATGGAATTTCCACCGTACCCCCTCCGTAAATATCCTGGATTGATAATAAATGCTGCCATTACGGGCATGGTTCCCACCAAGGAGATGAATCCATATGTCCCGATAAGTATAGAAGAAATCGTATCTTGTGCTGAGAACTGTTACAAACTGGGAGCTTCTATCATCCATTTCCATGCCCGGGATGAAAAGGGTAATCCTACCTATTGCGCGAAGACCTACGGAGAAATATTTACTCAGGTAAGAGAAAGGTGTCCTGGAGTAATTATTTGTGCTTCCTGTAGTGGAAGAGTTTTTCGCTCTTTTGCCCAAAGGTCAGAAGTGCTTTACCTCACAGGAAAGGCTAAACCCGATATGGCAAGCTTAACCTTGGGTTCTTTCAATTTCCCCCGCGCTCCCAGCATCAACTCGCCTGAGATGATTCGAAGGCTCCTCTCATCGATGAATGAAAATGGGATAAAGCCGGAATTGGAGATTTTTGAGGTTGGTATGCTCTATTATGCTCATCGGTTAATAAAGGAAGGGTTGATTACTCCTCCTTGCTATTTTAATTTCGTCCTGGGCTCACTGGGTGCATTGCCAGGGAGAGTGGAGGATCTGGCTTATCTGGTTCGTAATCTCCCGGGAAATTCCGTGTGGGCAGGAGCAGGAGTCGGAGTTTTTCAATTGCCCATTAACACAATTGCTATTGTGATGGGAGGGCATGTAAGAGTAGGATTGGAGGATAATCTCTGGTATGACTATGATAAAAAGGTTGTTGCCACTAACACTATGCTTATTGAAAGAGTGGTGAGAATTGCCCGGGAGTTGGGAAGAAGAATCGCCACGCCTGAGGAAACCCGTAGCTTACTGAAACTTTCCTTAGAATAACGAGACAGGTGGAGGGTTTTCTGCATATTCTTTCTATAAATGGACTTAAGAAAGGTGCCCGGTGCAAAGATAGAGTTTCCAGGGAGGTGTAAGAGAATTCGAGTGCTCCAGGTTATCTGCCATCTTAACATCGGTGGGGTGCAAAGGCAGCTTTTAAAACTTCTGCCACGCTTGAATTCCCAGAAATACGATGTTTCCATTTTATGTGTGAGAAATTTAGGGGAGCTTATGCCCCTTTTTGTAAAGGAGGGATTCCCAGTCCACTTAATCGTGATAAAAAGAGTGCATTTGTTAAGGAATTTCTTTAAACTGGTGAAATTTATGAGAGAAGGTAGATTTGATATAGTTCATACTCATATGTATGATGCCAATACCCCGGCAAGAGTTGCCGCGAAATTGGCCGGAGTTCCGGGAATCCTTGCCCACGAACATAATATAGAAAACTGGAAGGGAAAGAGGCAGAAGATTATGGATAGATTCCTTGCCAATTTCACGGATAAGATTATAGCCGTCTCCCAGGGGGTTAAAAATTTCTTAATTGAGGAAGAGGGTATACCAGAGAAAAAAATAGAAGTTGTTTACAATGGGGTTGATTTAGGAGAATTCGATGATGTTAGAGTGGATATAGAAGATAAAAAGAAAGAATTCGGGATAGCCCCGCAAGAGAAAGTTGTAGGTATGGTTTCCCGTATCGTGCCTCAAAAAGGGCACAAATATTTTCTCCAGGCAGCCGCTGAGATATTGAAAGTTTTTCCCGATACCAAATTTTTAATTGTGGGAGGAGGGAAAAGAGCTTTAGAAGAAGAGATAAAGAGACTAACCAAAGAACTGGGTATTGAAAAACAGGTCATTTTTGCCGGTTACCGGGAAGATATACCAGAGATTTTACCCCTTTTAGATGTTTTTGCCTTTCCTTCTGAAAGAGAAGGGTTTCCCAATGCACTATTGGAAGTAATGGTAGCAGAAAAATCTATAGTGGCAACGGATATACCGGGAGTAAATGAAATTATTATAGAGGGAGAAAATGGATTCCTGGTGCCTCCAAAAGACTCTAAAGCTTTAGCAGACAGGATAATCACCCTATTAAAAGATACAAAACTGAGAAGGAGAATGGGTAAGAGGGGAAGAGAAAGGGTTAGAGATTTTAGTATGGAGGAGGTAAAGGAAAAGATAGAGGCTCTCTATGATGGGCTGGTGCAAAGCAAGCAAACCGGGTATTAAAGAAGAATTTATAGGGAATAATGTGAAGAAGTGAAAATGAGAATCTGCTATATAGCCTCGTCTAAAATCCCTTCAGCAAGTGCTAACAGCATCCAGGTGATGAAGATGTGCGAAGCATTTGCCAATGCCGGGGTATCGACTGAGTTGATTATCCCTCGCCGCCTTCCGGGAGAAGAAAGGGTAGATGATATCTGGGAATATTACGGGATTGGGCGTAAATTTGAAATTTGCCATCTCCCCTATCCTTTTTCCGGGAAAAAGCTTAAAGAAAAGTATTTTGCTCTTTGGGCATCTCTTTATGCCAGGATACTGAAGCCTGACCTTGTCTATACCCGCTTGCTCTGGGCGGTCAATTGGTGCCTGAGACTCGGGATGCCTGTGGTATTTGAGGCACACAAGTTCCATCAGTATAAAAGTAGCCGGGCTTTTCCTATTTTTTTAAAAAGGCGTTTTTCTAAAAACTTCCTGGGGATGGTGCTCATCTCCAATTCCCTCTCGGATTTTTATAGAAAGGAAGGAATATCAGAGGAGCAAATTCTGCTGGTTCCTGACGGGGTAGATGTAGAGAGATTCGGGATAAGTATTAGCAAGGAGAAAACCAGGGAGGAGATAGGTATTCCTCCGGAGAAAAAGGTTGCTTGTTATTGTGGACACTTGTACCGGGAGAAGGGGGTGGAGACGATTGTAAGTTGTGCCCGTCTGGCAGGAGATATTTTATTTCTTATTGTAGGAGGAAGTGAGGAAGCGGTGAAAAAGAAAAAGGAGGAGACAAAAGATCTGGAGAATGTATTATTTACGGGATTCGTTCCTCCCTCCCGCGTTCCTGCATATCTCAGTATCTCAGATGTGCTGCTGCTTCCTTATACAGAGGATAGTTGCCGTAAATATTTATCTCCCCTGAAAATGTTTGAATATATGGCCTCAGGTTTGCCTGTTGTTGCCAGTGATATACCTACTTTGAGGGAGATATTGCAGGATGGGAGAAATGCGGTTCTGGTAAGGCCGGATAACCCCCTGGCACTGAAAGAGGGAATTGAAAAGGTTTTGGCAGACGAGCGACTTGGCCAGAGAATTGCCAGAGAGGCAGCGAGGGAAGTGAGAGAATATTCCTGGGAGAAAAGGGCACAGAAGATTATAAATTTTGTTAAGGATAGACTGAGGAATTCATTATGAAAAAGGTGTTTTTGATAGCTACCGAGCATACGAAGCCCCAGAGAAGCGAGATACCTATCGGGCTCTTGTACATTGCCTCCTACCTGCGCAGGGAAGGACATGAAGTGAGGTTGTTTGACATGTCCGTGGAGGAAATGGATTTCAGAAAAGAGCTATTTACCTTTGCCCCGGATGTGGTGGGGATAAGCATGCATACTGATTTAAGATTTGTTGCTTTTAAGGTTAGCAGGGAGATAAAGCGGTTACTGCCTGAAGTTAAAATAGTGGTGGGAGGGCCGCATCCCACCTTTGCTGCTGAAGAGGTGCTGGTATCCAATCCTTTCGTTGACATTGTTATCAAAGGGGAGGGAGAAGAGCCGTTTTCAAAGATTCTGGCCGGGGAAGATATGGCAAAAATCCCCGGAGTTTGCTTCCGGGATGGCTCAGAGATAGTAGATACGGGTTTTCCCCCTCGCCTGGACCTGGCTGCATTACCCCTTCCTCTGTACGAAGTGCTTGATTTAAAAAAATATAGATATAAGTTGAGAAACGGAGCGTTGGGAATAAACATAATTACCAGCAAGGGCTGCCCCTTTCGCTGTACCTTCTGTGCGGCAGGCGCTATGTATCCCCGGGTGAAATTTAAACCACCGGAAATGGTCCTGGAAGAGATTGATTTACTCAGGGAGAAGTTTGGCTATAATGCCGTAGTTATAGAGGATGATACTTTTGGCTTGAAAGAGGAGTATGCGGAAAAAATTCTGGCTGGATTAAAGGATAGGAATATTTCCTACGTGGCTAAATCCCGCGCGCACCTATTGACCAGGGAGTTTACCAGGAAGCTGAAGGAAACCGGCTGTATTGAGGTAAAATTCGGGGTGGAGAGCATTGTCCCCCGGGTAAGGGAGCTGATGAATAAGAAGATTACCAACCAGCAGATAGAGGAAGCATTGAAATGGGGAGAGAAATTTTCCCTGCCCATGGAAGTTTACATGATGCTGGGAAATTACGGTGAAACAGAAAAAGATGCACAGGAAACGCTCTCCTTTGTTACCCAGGTGAGAAAAAGGGGTCACCATGCAGCTATAAATTATGGAGTGACAATTTTTCCCGGCACACTTCTGGAAGAGCGGGCTAAAAGAGAAAATTTGCTGCCCCGCGGGTTCTCCTGGACAAAAAAGTTCTACAGGCGCGCTTATCTCAAATTGGGGGCCCTTCCTTACACGCCTTTACTTGAGCATGTACTAAGCATAAGAGACCTGGTAAGGATAAAAAGAGAATTCAGGAAAATGCGGAAAAGGCGATAGTAATGGTCTTTTCTCCGAACATTACACCCCCGGGGTGTAAATAAAGAGGGGTTGACATATATATAAATCCTGGTATTTATATATAGAGAAGGAGGGGTATTATGCGGACTTTGATTGAAATAGATGAGAACTTAATGAAAGAAGTATTGAAGATAAGTAAAGAGAAGACAAAGAAGGGTGCCATTACAAAAGCAATGGAAGAGTATATAAAGATGAAAAGGAGAGAAGAGTTAAAAAATATGATTGGGAGCTATGACTTTCCTCTCACCTTAAAAGAGCTTGAGAAAATAAGAAATAATGAATGAGTTAGTAATTGTAGATACTTCTGCTTGGATATGCGCTTTCTCAAGGCGAGGGTGCAAAGAAATCAAAAATAAATTGATAACATACCTGGATAAAAACAGGGTTGCTATAACGGGTATTATTGTGCTTGAATTGCTTCAGGGAACAAAAAGTGAGAAAGAGTACCAATCCCTCCTCAGAAAATTTGAAGGACTGCATTACTTGCCCACAGAAGAATTTTATTGGTTGAAAGCCTCTCGTCTCGCATTCTCTTTATATAGAAAAGGGATAAAGATACCATCTACAGATATTTTGATAGCTACCATTGCCATAGAAAATGATTGGGCTGTCTTACATAAAGATGCACACTTTGAAGTAATATCCCAGCATTCTCAATTGAGGTTGGTATAGGTAGCGGTTTCTTATGAAAATAGCTTATCTCTCCACGGATACCGGCATTCCTGTCCTGGGTAACAAGGGCTCCTCGGTGCATGTAAGAGAAGTTTGTCTTGCTTTGCAGGAATTGGGGAATGAGGTGTTTATTGTTACCAGCAACAGAGGTAATTATCCCGTGGATTTCCCCCTTCCCATATATGAGGTAAAGCCTTTGACCGCAAAACTCCTGGGCTCGGATTTCAGGAAGATTATTACCAATCGGAGGTTTTATAAGGAAGCAGGGAAAATCTTCAGGAAAGAAAAGCCCGATTTCATTTATGAAAGATACGAACTATTCGGTTTTGCCGGGATTAAACTGGCCAGGAAGTTTCGCCTCCCCCATCTCCTGGAGGTGAATGCTCCCCTTCGCTGGGGGCCGAAGAGGAGAATTAAGTTTCCCTGGCTGGCAAAATCCATAGAAAACAGGATTTTTTCTTCCACCCGCGGGATAATTCTTACCACCAGGGAGCTGGAAGAATATGTGCTGGGTAACGGAGGAAATAAAGAAAGAGTGTGGGTGAATCCTGATGGTGTGGATGTGGATAAATTCCACCCGGGTATTTCCGGGGAAAAGATAAGAGAAAAATATAATTTGCAGGACAGGATTGTTGTAGGCTTTGTGGGAACCATAGGACACTGGCACAGAGTGGACTTGCTGCTCTCTGTGGCCAGGGAGGTGGTTCGAAAAGAACCCAGGGTGCATTTCCTTATTGTGGGCGGAGCAGCAAGCCTTGCCTCTTTAAAAGAATACGCGGTTAAGAAAAAGCTGAACGGGGTAGTTACTTTCACCGGGAATGTGCCTTACCAGGAGGTCCCTTACTATATAGCTGCCATGGATATAACAGTTCTTCCCGGCACTGATATCTATTCCTCGCCCATAAAGATTTTCGAGTACATGGCTATGGGAAAGCCTGTAATAGCTCCCCGCATAGGCCAGTTAGAAGAAATTATTTCCGATGGCAGAGAAGGTTTTCTGATAGAACAGGGAAACAAAAATCAGCTGCAGGAATGTATAATTAAGTTAGCAGGCAGCAAAATCCTGGGGAAAGAAATGGGGCAGAGAGGCAGAAGTAAAGTAGAAAAGGAGTATACCTGGCGTAAAAACGGGGAAAAAATCTGCAGTATCTATGAAAAACTTCTTACAGAGGAAAAAGCAGGAAAATGAAGAAAGAATTTTTATCTCTCTTAGCCTGTCCCTATTGCAGGGGAGGGATGGAAATTGCTCGCATAGTGAGGGGAAGAGAAGACAATATTCAGGATGGAGTATTGCGGTGCCAATGCCGGAAGTATCCCATTGTAAACGGGATTTTGTTCATTATTGAACCCTGGCGTTCCCTCCTGCTGCATGCTCATTTTTGCAAAAAAATGTTCAAGGGTATTGCCAGCAGGGATTTCTGTTCCTGGCTATTCTTAAAATCCACGGCAAAGATTCATCGCATGAGCCGGGTGCGGGCTGCGTTAAGGGGCTACCGCGCCCAGAAAAAGGCGAAAAAAGAATTAAGCTTTTTTTCTCTTTCCCAGCATTTTGGGCTGGGGGCAATGCATAATGTCAGGCATCGTTTCTCCACCCAGACTTTCTGGAATATTTATGCGGCTCTGCCCCTGCTCACTGATACCAGGGGATATGTGCTGGATTTTGCCTCGGGACTGGGACATTCTGCTTATGTCTTGTCTCACTTTATTTCCCCGGGCAAAATAGTTTGTGTTGATTCACAGCCTTTCTACCTTTATCTGGCCAGGAAGTATCTTGCTCCGGATTCAGAGATGGTCTGTTCCAACGATATTGTTCCCCTCCCTTTTAAGAAAGAAAGTTTTGAGAAGGTTATTGCCATGGATTGTCTGCATTGTATAGAACATAAAAATATCGTGGTAAACAGCTTCCAGGAGATAGTAAGTGCGCAGGGCATTATCCTTCTCCTGCACCTTCATAACGCCCTGGGCTCCAACTACAGTGCAGGAATGCCCTTATCTCCCCGGGAGTACAGAGACATGTTTCCTTCTCCTGTCTGGCAGATAAAGATGTTGCCGGAGGAGGATGTCCTGAAGAATTTTTTGCAGGAAGGCGTATTAGATCTGGAGAAGGAATACGGGGCAGAGGAAATCAACCGTTCCAACGTTGTCAATATGTTGATTAGCAAAAGCGAAAAGTACTTTAATAAGAAGTATACTCATCTGCGGGAAAACCTTTTGCTCCCCCGTACCAAGTGGTATATAAATCCTATCTACAAGGTAAAAGAAGAGGGAGAAAATTACCTGCTGGAGTTAAATTTTCCTACCCGCAAACTCAAGAAGGAAAATCCCCTTTCCCTGGAATACTTGCCCCGCACATGCAGAATCCCCCGAAAACTACTGCATAGTTTAGACAAGATGCAGGCGTATCCTGAAGAAATAAAAGAATTGATAATAAAATTTGTGCTTTTAGCTTTACCCGAAAGGTATATATGAAATGAAAATCCTGCAAATAATTTCTTCCAAAGACACCGGGGGAGGCTCCCAGGAGCATACCCGGATACTGAGCCTTGGCTTGCAAAATAGAGGCCATAAAGTAAAGGTTATATGCAGGCCCGGTTCCCTGGCGGAAGCTTATAAGAAGAATGGGCTTGAGGTTTATACTCTGGAGTTGAGAGAAAAAAGAAAAGCTATAAGGGAACTTGTTGATTTAATCAGGGAGGAGCGTTTTGATGTGGTGCATACCCATAATAGGGACGGAGATGTCCCCGGGCTTATTGCGGCAAAAAAGGCGGGAACGTCCCTTATTGTAAGTACCATTCATGCCTATATAAACAAGGATAAGCTGGGAAACAGGAAAATGAATTTTCCCTTGTGGAAATATAACCGAATATTGAAAAAAATACCCCATAAAATAATTACCCTTTCTGAGGCTTTGCGAGGGCATATCCTGCAAGAGTTGAGAATCAACCCGGAGAGAGTAGTAACTATTCTAAACGGTGTGGATTTAAGCAGGCTGAAAGTCTCCTCTGAAAGAGACGTAGTGAAAAAAGAGCTGGGTATCCCGGAAGGGGCAAAAGTTATCGGCTCTGTAGGGCATTTGATAGCTTTGAAAGGATATAGGTATTTAATCGAGGCCTCCGTGGAGGTGCTGAAAGCTTTCCCGGAGACACGCTTTGTAATGGTGGGGGAGGGAAATCTGCGGAGGGAACTGGAAGAATTGGCAAATGAGTTAAGGGTGAGGGGAAATTTCATCTTTACCGGGAAAGTAGCCGAGGTGGGAAATATCCTGCAAATTCTTGACCTTTTTGTCCATCCTTCCTTATCCGAAGGCCTTCCCCGTTCGGTTATGGAGGCTTCCGGCGTGGGTATTCCCGTGGTAGCTACGAATGTAGGCGGTATTCCCGAAGTAGTAAGGAATAAAGAGACAGGAGTTCTGGTGCCTGCCAAAAATTCACAGGCTTTAGCAAAAGCCATAACCTACCTGCTAAATCACCCGGAAGAAGCGAGAGAAATGGGGGAAAAGGGCAAAAGATGGATAGAAGAGAACTTCGATGTTTCAAGAATGGTGGATGAGACAGAAACGATTTTAAAGAATGCGCTTTGACTTATCGCTTTTATTTGCTATATTACTACTGGAATGAAACATTTTCCTGAAACAATTCCCCAGAACTTGCCCGCTAAATACCCGTCCGGACAGGCAGGTTTCAAAAGAGGAAAACCTATGAGTTCATGTAAAGGCGGGTATACACGAAATACTTCACATATATCCCAGATTTGGAAGGATATACGCAATTATGCGTATATGAACGAGTTATGTGAAATTTTGCACGCCGCCTTAGGGAGGAATAAATATGAATGAAAGAAAAACTGAAAAAATTGTTAGGGATGAATTTAGAAAGTTGGGATACTATGAAAATGATGACATAATAGTAGAGGAGCAAACAAGTGACAATCCAAGAATAAAAAAATTACTTAAAAACGCATCTAAAAGAAGCACAGGGAAGGGTTCCCCAGATTTTATAGTTACATCAAAAAAGAGAAGTGATTTTTTAATAGTCATTGAGTGTAAAGCAGATATTAGAAAGCACGAAAGTGAATCTAGAGATAAGTACGATGAGTATGCAGTTGATGGAGCTTTATTATATGCATCATATCTATCAAAAGAATACGATGTTTTGGCTATCGGTGTTAGCGGTGAAAAGAAAGAAAATCTTAAAATAACCCATTATTTATGGCTTAAGGACACCAATACCCCCAGTAAGATTTTAGGAGATGAACTTCTGTCTTTTGAAGATTATTCTAATGCCTATTTATATTCTGATATGAAATTCCGTCAAGATTTATCAAAATTATTAGATTTTGCAGGAGAACTGAACACAACACTTCATATTAAAAAAATACCCGAAGCTCAACGAAGTCTGGTAGTTAGTGGAATTTTGATTGCTTTACGGAATAGGGCATTTCATGAAAGCTATAAAAAGTATGATACCGCTAAAGAGATTATAGATGTTCTCGTTGCTACGATTATTCGAGAATTGAAAAAATCAAATATACCCTCTAACAAGATTGAGAATTTGGAGATTGCGTTTTCATTCATGAAAACACATACAACACTAACAACAGATAAAGAGTTTGTGATAAAACTTATAGATGATATTGATGATAAATTAAATAAATTTATAAAAACCTATCATTATTACGATGCCCTAGGTAGATTTTACATAGAGTTTCTTAGATATGCAAATAGTGATAAAAGATTAGGTATAATCCTAACTCCATCCCATATTACTGAATTGTTTTGTGATTTGGCAGAAATTACAAAAGACAGTGTTGTTTTGGACAATTGTTGTGGTACAGGTGGGTTTCTTATCAGTGCTATGAAAAAGATGATAGAAAAATCTAGAAAAAGTAGTAAAAAAATAAAACACATAAAAGAGAAGCAGATTATAGGTATAGAATATCAAGACCATATTTATGCACTTGCTATTACAAACATGATAGTTCATGGGGATGGGAAAACGAACATATATCATGGCAGTTGTTTCGATAATATCTTTAATGAAATTAAAGAAAAATTTAAACCAAATATAGGTTTATTAAACCCACCATATAAAATAGAGAAAGATGACATTAATGAATTTGAATTTGTATTAAATAATTTAGATATGCTTGAACATGGGGGGAAATGTGTAGCAATTGTACCAATGAGGTGTGTATTAGATAAAAGAGAATATCTAGATTTCAAAGAAAAAATATTAGAAAAGCATACTTTAGAGGCAGTAATAAGCATGCCAGATGATTTGTTTTACCCAGTGGGGGTTGTTACTGCGATACTGGTACTAACAGCCCATAAGCCCCATCCACCGAATAAAAAAGTTTGGTTTGGATATCTTAAAGATGATGGGTTTATAAAAATAAAGAATAAAGGAAGAATAGATTACCATAACAGATGGAATCATACAAAAGATACATTTCTGAATCTGTATCTAAATAGAGAAGAAAAACCCGGGATGAGTGTTTTAAAAACAGTAAATGCTGAGGATATATGGTGCGCTGAACCATACATGGAAACAGATTATTCAAAAATAACATGTAATGATTTTAGGCATAAAGTTCTAGATTACATTTCTTTTGAAATTAAAGAGGGTAATCTCGATATCTTAAAAGAATTTTCAAATGAAAAATGCCTACCGCTCAATACTGAAAATTGGAAGTATTTTAAATTAGGAGGTGACGGTGGTTTATTTGAAATCAAAAAAGGAAAAAGATTGATAAAACTTGACATGAATCCTGGGAATACTCCATTTATTGGCTCCAGCATGTATAATAATGGATTAACTGCAAAAATAGCACGTGATCCAATATTTGAGAAAAATGTAATAACTGTTAATTATGATGGCTCTGTGGGAATAGCATTTTATCAGTCTAGACCTTTCTGGGCTTCAGATGATGTAAATGTGTTGTATCCGACTTTCGATCTTGATGTCTATAAAGCATTATTTTTAATAACAATAATTGAAAAAGAAAGATACAGATTCAATTACGGTTTAAAATGGACTAAAGCAAGAATGGAAAAATCTAAAATAAAATTACCTGTTGATGAAAATGTAAAACCGGACTGGGAATACATGAGAGAATTTATTAAAAAATTGCCTTTAAGGAGAGGAGATAATAGTGAGTAGTATATTAAGTGGCGGCGTGCGGAACTCTTCACCTGCTATCGCAGGCTCGCCCTTCAGGTCTGCTAACAAGCGGGTATCTGGTTCGGGCTTTCAGCTCTCACCCAAAACGCCTTCGGCGATTTCAGATACCCGCTGGCCGTTAAGTGAAATCGGGGGCAAAGTAAAATATAAGGATTATTAAAAATGTGAAAAAGAAATTAAATAGTGATGAATGATATGAAAATCAGGATTAGAGAAAGTCCCATTGAAATTGAGCAAGAATTCAATCGTATTAAACAGAAGATAAATAGGTATATATTACGAGAGAAGATTCAAATACCATCGAGTGATCTTTTCCGTCAATTAGATTGTGAATTTGAGGAAATTAGAAAAAAATATGAAAAACTAAACGACCAAATAAACTTACTGCATGTAGAACACAATTATTTATGGAGTAAGTCGTTCCAATATCTACTTAACGATCCAACCAAGTCATTGAGTTTAATTATTAGGGCACTCTCAAAACTGTTTGATAGACATAAACTTCAGCCGTATCCAAGTAACAGTTTTAAAAAGATGTTGGGAACGTACGAAGTTGCATTGATAAAGCTTAGTGAAAAAGGGGAGCTTATAGATTACGATGTTGCTGAGAGTGAATTTATAAGTTTTATAGAAACATATTTATCAATCGTGTCGATTAGTTCAGAGAAACCCATTAATGTTGTTGACATCCTTGTTTCCCTTTTTGTAAAAAACCATTACAAGAAAAAAATAGACAGTTTGAAGCTGAATATAAGTGAGATAGAAGCCTTAGAGGATCATATAAAATCAATTTTGAATATTTTAGAGAATATACCTGCCAGAAATTCCTATCTGATTTCTTTATGCTATGAATCCCTTTACAAACTTAGAAAAAAACAACTTCACTCTTTGGTTAGATCTGTCTATTTTGAGAGATCGAATGAGAAAAAACAAGAAGCTCAAAAAATAATAGATCAAATTACAGAAGAATTAGTAGAGTATTCCGATAAATCGTTAAAAAGTGCTCAAAAATTCATTAGAAGCTTGCCAGAGGAGAAACAAAACGAAGATTCTATAAAACTATTGGTAACATTGAAGGAAGTAGATAAATTAACTGCAAAGTATTATAAAGAAGCTTATTCCAATAAAGATATATTAAAAGCTTGGTCATTAATGGATAAAATAAAAACCTTTCTTGTGATGAAGGCTTTCAAAGAAAATGTGCCTCTCTCAGAATCCCTATTAAGATATTACGCTGAGGAATGGACTTTGTTATATATCTTTGCAAAGATTTGTTTATTAGAGATAGAGACGACTAAAAGAAGGGATTCGTTGTCCCAAGAGTGGGAAAGAGACATATTTAAACAAATTACAGACATTTTACGAGTCTTGGAAAGCCTTTTTAAATATGAAATGCAGGATGAGAAGGATTATACTTTAAAAATTATGACCTCGTCTTTTGCGGGTAATTTCTCCGAATATTTCATCCATGAGTTATGTCAGGAATTTTTTGAATGCGGTTTAATTGATGATAAGACCCCTCCAAATTTTAGAGAGTTATTAGAGTGCATCAAATTGGTAAGGAAAAAAGATGATATTAAGCTCAACGATACGCTTGAAAGGGATAAACCGGATATTGATGTTCACATAAAAAGCAAATGTGCTATATTCCTAAAAAACGCAAAGATAGAATCTGATGAAATGAAGAAAATTTGGAACGAAATAGAACTATGTAGCAAAAAGAGGATTCATAAGATATTTTACTGTATTAATTTTATTAAAAACATAGAAAAAATAGAATATATTAGAAAATCTTTCGATAAGATAAAAAATCATTATGCTAACCTTAATATCGAAATATTTGATATCAAAGATATAGTAAACATTCTCCTCAATGAGTTGAAAAGAAGTGGAAAATCGAAATTAAATTTTTCTCGTTTGGATCTTTATAGGGTATTAGATTACTGACACAAAACGAGTATGTGATCTATTAAAGTGGCCCTTTGCCCCCGACTCTTCGCACCACCTTTGTGGTGCTCGGTACTATCGCACTCACTTAACAGGTGCATATCCGACTTCGCTATCGCTCCGCCCAAATTCTCGCTTCGCTCGGACTTCCCATCCCCCGCCAGCCGTTAAGTGAAAAGTGTAGCTCTATCTCCCTATTTCGAGAAGATTTTCCCTGATGCAGCTTGTAGAATTGACAGATGCCTGCTGTAATCATATAATATCATCGGAATTGTATGCAAAAAGGGGGGAAAATGCGCACCACTTTAAACATATCCGAGGAGGCTTTAAAGAAAGTTATTGAGCTGACCAAGGCCAGGACGAAGACCGAAGCAGTTAACAAGGCTCTATATGACTTCATAAGGCGTAAGCGTCTGGAAAAACTAATCAATTTAAGGGGCAAAATTCGCCTTGAGGCTA
>JALUVB010000052.1 GCA_027021085.1 bacterium | reverse complement strand
AAAATCGTGGAAGAGGGAAAACACGCAGAACTTCTCAAAAAGGGAGGAGCCTACGCCAAGCTCTATACACTCCAGTTTGGGTTAGAGGAGACCACTTCCTGATTCCCAACCGGCATTTAATTTTGATGGTGAACAGCGGCAGATGGCCACTCCTGGACACCCACTTCCGCAGGTATGAGAGGCGCGCTGGTTGATTATCTTTCCTACTTTTTCTTGTCATTCCCGCGAAAGCGGGAATCCATCCCCTCGCTACTCACTACCCGCTACTCACTACTTTACTGGATACCTGCTTTCGCAGGTATGACAGGCGGGCAGGATACCAGGAAACCGATCCACTGCTCACTGTTTACTATTTACTGCTCACTATCTCCCAGTCTATGGTCTAAAGTCTACGGTCTAAAGTCTAAAATGCTACTCGCTACTAAACTAAACTCATCATTATTTCTTCCCATCCCCCGGAAAGAATTTTAGGCCCGTTTTTCGTGATGGCAATGGTATGTTCAAAGTGAGCGGCGAGCGACCCGTCCACAGTTACTGCAGTCCATTTATCCGGGTATATGCGCACATCTTCCGTCCCCTCACTTACCATGGGCTCTATGGACAGGGTCATCCCCTCCTGCAATTTTACCCCGGTTTTTGGCTTCCCGAAATTTGGCACCTGCGGGTCTTCGTGCAGCTCCTTGCCTATGCCGTGTCCCACAAATGCTTTTATGATAAACAGCCCCTCGCTTTCCACTTTTCGCTGAATTGCCCAGGAAATATCCCCCAGGTAGTTGCCTGCCCTGGCTGCCTTTATCCCTTCGTAGAGCGCTTCGTAGGTAATTTTGAGCAGGCGCTTAGCGGCAGGAGAAACCTTGCCCACCGGATAGGTAAGGGCTGCGTCTCCGTAAAACCCTCTGAACTTTACTCCCAGGTCTATGCTTACAATATCCCCTGCCTCCACTCTCCTCCTTCCCGGAGTGCCATGCACCACTTCCTCGTTTATGGATATGCAGGTAACAAATTTATACCCCCGGTATCCCTGGAAGGCAGGCAGGGCTCCCCTCCTGGCAATTTCTACTTTGGCTATGTTTTCTAACTCTTCTGTGCTGATGCCCGGTTTTAATTCTCCGGTCAATTTTCTCAGGATTTCAGCCACAATGCGGTTGGAATCCCGCATTCCCTGGATTTCTTTAGGGGATTTAAGGTAAATCATATAAGACAGCGCGCCTGAGAGGATTCGAACCTCTGGCCTATGGCTCCGGAGGCCATCGCTCTATCCAGGCTGAGCTACAGGCGCTTTATTATTTATCTCCATCTATACGAATCCACCACTTTAACCGAGAAGAACAGAAACAGGAAAATCATGGCTAAGTAGTAAAGCAAATCGGTGGAATCTATTACACCTTTACGGAAGGCATCAAAATGGTTAAATATGGAAAGGTTGGTAAAGAAATTGCCCCATACCCCTTTGGCTATTTCCCCTGCCCAGCCGGCCACCCAGAAGAAAAGAAGCAGGAAGAAGGTAACTACTGCAGCCACGATCTGGTTGTCAGTGAGCGTAGAAGAAAACAGCCCCACTGATAGGAAAACGGCCCCCATGAGAAACAGGCCCAGGTAACCGGAAATCAGAGGCCCGTTTTCGGGATTACCAAACAGCTTCAGGAAAAGGGCAAATTCCCCGGAGATAAGAATAACGAAGGTGTAAAGAAGAAGCACTCCCAGGTACTTTCCCAGCACTATTTGGGTTACCCGCAGGGGAGAGGTAAAGAGAAGCTCTATTGTCCCCTGCCTTCTCTCTTCGCTGAATAATCGCATGGTTAAAACGGGGGTAAGGAAGAGAAGCGTAATTCCCATATTCCCCAGGGTAAAATAGAGGTTTGCCTGTTCTATGGTAAAGGTAATCAGTACGAAGAAATAGGCGGAAATTCCCAGGTATATTGCCATAAGCACGTAGGCAATGGGTGAAACAAAGTAGCTTTTAAGTTCCTTTTTAAAGATACTGAACAGCATGGTTGCTTATTATACCACAGTCAAAAACCAATGATTAACTCCCCTTTCTGGCTTTAGGGTTACAATTCCACCCAGCAGCCTTCTCCGGCAGATTTCTCTACTGCTTCAAGCACCTCCTGGCATTTCATCCCGTCGTAGAAATTGGGTGGGGGAGAACTATTCTCTTTTATCCCTTTCAGGAAGTCGAGTACCGTGTGCACGAAAGTATGCTGGTACCCGATAATGTGCCCGGGAGGCCACCAGCCCTCCATGTAGGGATGGGAAGGATCTGTGACCATTATGGTTCTGAATCCCTGCACCCCCTCCGGGTCATGTCGGAAGTAGACTTCCAATTCGTTCATCCTTTCCAGGTTAAACACAATGCTACCTTCGCTTCCGTTGATTTCAAACCGGTTGTGATTTTTCCTCCCTCCTGCAAAGCGAGTGGCTTCAAAAGTTCCTACTGCCCCGTTTTTGAAAGTAGCCAGGAAAAGCGTGGCATCATCTACCGTGACTTCACCATATTCTTTGCTTCCCGCAGCAGTCAGCCCCTCGACCATCTCTCCCAGGGGTCTTTTTTTAATAAATGTTTTCATCAATCCGTTAACCGCGGCAAACTCTCCCACTAAAAACCTGGCCAGGTCGATAAGGTGGGCATTCAAATCCCCGTGGGCCCCGGAACCGGCAGAATCTTTTCTCAGCCGCCAGACCAGGGGGAAATCCGGGTCCATAATCCAGTCCTGCAGATAGGTGGCTCTCATATGGTAAATTTTCCCGATTTTGCCTTCTTCTATCAATTTTTTCGCCAGCATCACGGCCGGAACCCGGCGGTAGTTGAAGCATACCATGTGCACAATTCCGGCTTCTTTTACGGCAGAATACATTTCTTGCGCTTCTGCCAGGCTCATAGCCAGTGGCTTTTCGCACAAGATATGTTTTCCTTCTTTTGCGCAGGCTATGGCCATCTCGTAATGAGTTTTGTTGGGGGTGGAAATATCCACGATGTCTATATCCTCTCTCTTTACCACTTCCTGCCAGGAAGTGGCATGCTCCTCCCAGCCAAATTTTTCCCGGGCGCTTTTAACCCCTTCTTCCTTCCTTCCCACGATAACCTTCATTACTGGCTCGATTTCCGGGTCAAAATATCTAATCACATCCCGATAAGCAGCAGAGTGTGCCTTTCCCATGAACTTGTAGCCTATTAAAGCCACGTTTTTCTTGGTTTTCATCTTTGCCTACCCCCTTTTCCTGTATAAATAAATTCTAAACAAATTCTGCTGCCTGTTCCGGCCCTGTAACCTGCTGGCAACCAGCTTCCCGATATTACATCGGCAACCGCTCCCTCCCTCACTACTTTACTGGATACCTGCTTTCGCAGGTATGACAGGTGGGCTGGTTGCTTGTCATTCTTGCAAATCCTAA
>JALUVB010000051.1 GCA_027021085.1 bacterium | reverse complement strand
CAGGTATGTCTCGCTTTCCGTAAGATTGTTTTTCATAAAGTATATGGTAGCAAGGTAATTCAACACCTCTGCCCGGCGAGAAGATGAAATGTCTTTGAAATCGTTTATAAATTTGAGGGCATAGTTTTCACTCTTTTTCAGGTCTCCCTTTTTCAGGTAAGCCCAGGCAAGATTCTTGTAAATTAAGGGTTCCGAGGGATTTATAACGGCAGATTTTTTGTACGATTTAATGGCTTCTGGAATTTTCCCCTGCGAGATTAAAACATTCCCCAGGTTGAGATAAGCAAGGGCAAGATAGGGATTAAATTTTATTGCTTGCTTCAGTAACTTCTCTGCTTCCTTTAGTTTTCTCTCCTTTCCCAGTATAAGTCCCCAATTATTATAAATATCTGCCAGGTATTTCCCCTGGTTTCTTGCAACTCTATCCTTTGCCTGGGCGTATAATTTCTTGGCCAGAGAAAAATTCTGCTTCTCCTGGTAAAAAACTCCCAGATTGTAGTAGGCTCTTACTGAGTTTGGATTATCCCGGGTGGTAGTCTCCCATAAGGTAAATTCGTCCTTCCAGACGATATTGCGTGTATAGGTACGGATAGAAAAGGAAAGAAGCAGAAGAGAAATGAAGACATATCTTGGTCTGAAAGGTATCCTTTCCAGTCCTATCCCTAATAACAGGCATATTCCCGCCGTAGGCAAGTAAAGAAACCTTTCTCCCAAAAGCCAGCCGATGGGAACAATATGAAGGTAGGGAAGTAAAGAAAGCAGGAAGAATGCCAGGGAAAAGGAGATAAGGGGAAAATGCTTGCAGGTAAAAAATATAAAGAAAAGGTAAAGAAGAAAAAGGAAAGCAAGAAAAAAGAAAAGTCCAGAGGGGTAAGTAATGGGGGCAAAGGTGTAGTCAACGGAAAGGAAAAAGGGAAAGAAAGAAAGCTTGAGATACTTAAGGAAAAGCAAGGGCAGAGTGAATAGCGGAGTAAGACGGGGGTACTGGTAAAAATACTCTGCTTTTCCTGCCGGTCCTATGATTCCGCCCAGCACATTAATCCTTAGATGGATGTAAATTACCAGCAGGAGCAGCAGATAAATCAAACCGCCCCACGTTTTTAAGTATTTAAGTTTTTTCCTTTGAAATATAACCAGGTATAAAGAATAAAGAAGCGGCAGTGTTATCCCTGTTTCCTTGGAAAGGAGGGAGAGCAGGAAAAATATACCGGATAGGAAAAGGGAAATAATTCTACTATTTTTATTTTCTACCTGGTGAAACTGTATGAGAAAAATAAAGGCAATGAATAAAAAGAGGGCGGAAAGAATCTCAGAACGTCCCACTATCCAGGCTACTGCCTCAGTATGCACGGGATGGACAGCATAGAGGAGGGCAGAAAGGAAGGAAAGCCTGTATGCACCGCCTGTTAAACGTAAAAAGAGAAAATAGAGCATAAGCGCGGCAAGAGAGTGGAGAATTATGTTGCTTAAGTGGAACAAGGAGGCAGAAAATCCTTTCATAAGGTAGTTCAGGCGGAAACTTAATATAGTAATGGGTCTCCATAAACCGTATTTTCTTTCACCCCAGAAAGGAGCGGAAAAAATTTCTTTCAGAGAGGCTTCCTTGACCTGGGGATTTTTCAGGATGAGGTCGTTGTCATCGTACACAAAACCGTTTCTTACTGTGTTTATATAGACTGCAAAGGAAAGCAGAAAAATTATTAAGGGGAAAAGATACCTTTTACCCGCCATCTCATTTATTTCTTCCATAAGAAAATAACAGCAAGGATAGCCCAGAATCCCAGGAAGACAAAATATCCTCCTGGTGCAGGAAAACTTCCTCTCTCCATGAGAGAAAACAGGAAGTAATAGGAACCATAGTAAACCAGCAACTCCATGAATGTTATCAGCATGCGAAGTCCCAGCGAAATATATACAAAATGTCCCAGTACGATAAGCGAGAATACCAGCAAAATAAATCCTCCCCAGGGGAAGAGGAAGCGGTGCCATATGTGCGTGGTGTAATAGTAAGACGGCTTGAGGAAAGAGAGCCGCTTCATCTCGGAGATATTTTTCAGGGTGTCTGGCTTATCTATTTTCCATAGGACAATAGGGGAAGGAATATCTCTCGCCTCCATTTCCTTTTGCCGGGTAATTTCACCCGTGATAGTATTTCTCCTGATTACTTCTTCTAATTTCCAGCCATTACCTTTCCACCAACCAACCTTTGCTTCCAGGCGGGAAGAACCGTCTGAGGAGAGAATTTCCATGTCTTCCAGTTTGCCTTCTTGCACAGAAAGGCTGGCAATATATATCACTCTACCCTTTGCATCCTGGTAGCCTATTTTCTTTTCTTTCATTGCCCATGCGTCCCTCTCGCCCTGAATTTTGCCTTTCCAGAGCCGATAGGCATAAACCCGGGAGGAAGGTGCCAGGTTGAGGTTAACGATTGCCAAAACCAGAGACAACAGGAAGCCAACTATCACTATGGGTATGGCAACTGCCTTAAAAGATATTCCGGATGTTTCCAGGGTTAATAACTCCCTGTTTTCTGCCATCTCCCCCACGGTAAGCCATAAGGTTACTACCATGCTCAGGGGAGAGACCTGAATAATGGAAGAAGGAATCAGGGAAAGGTAGTAAAGAAGTATAAAAGCAGGGGGGCTTTTCTCTTTAAGAAATTCAGGCACCTGGCTCAGGAATTCAGCTACCAGGTAAACCAGGGTAAAAAGCAGGAGTACGCCTAAGAATACCCTGAGAAAGTTGCAGGATAACCTTTTGTAAAGTTTTTTCATGCTCAGAACGGTTTTATAAAAGGAAACATTACAGAGGTTAACATATAAGGGAGCCAGAGGAAAATCCGGGGCAATCCATTCATAAAGGCGGCTTCACCTAACAGGAAGGCGAGGTATATTCCTATTATAACGGGCAAACTTAATCCCAATGCCTGCCATCTTCCTCTTTCTGCCCATTTTACTCCCACCCAGTATCCCCAGAAGCAGAAAAGGAAAGGCAAAAAGGAAAGGGAGAATCTTCTTTCTCTTTCTGCTTTAAGTATGCGGAGTTCCAGGCCGCGGGCTTTTTCTAATTTTCTTGCCAGTTCTGCAATGGAAAGATCGGGTAGTGACTTGCTGGGAGCAACAGAAAGTTTATTGATGCTCAGGCCAATAGAATATTTATTAAATCTTCCGCGCAGCGATGCACCCGTCTTCGGGTTAAATTCGTCTATCCATCCCTTGTAGAGAATGAGCCGCATTTCCTTTTTAGGAACATCTATAAAATATTCTCCCTCCCGTGCACTAATTACCCGAAGGGTTTTTCCATCTTTTTCTCTTATTTTGTAAAGGGTTACTCCCCAAATTTTCTTCCCCCGGATTTTCCTGATGAAAACTACATGTCCCTTAAAATTGTCCAGGAATACACCCT
>JALUVB010000050.1 GCA_027021085.1 bacterium | reverse complement strand
AAGGGCAAGAAAAGACCTGGAAAAATTTTTCCGCAAAAAAGTCTACCTGGGGCTGGAGGTAAAAGTGGAGAAAGGATGGAGAAGGAAGGGATTTCTAAGTAAAAGGGAAGAAACCTTTGTTTAAGCCTTTTCCCAGAGCTGATTTTACTATTTCCCTGTATTCACTGGCTTTTATGGGACGCGCTATCTCCGGGAAGTCCCCGGCCTTAAATACCGGCCTGTACTGGTCCATAATATTTACATAGGTTTGGGGAGAGATTTCCCCTGCCAGGAAGTCAAGCACTTTCTCTGAGGCACTTGCCCGGTTAGGCATTACCAGGTGTCTTACTATCAGGCCTTTTACTGCGATACCTCTTTCTACCTGTAAATCACCCACTTGCCGGTGCATTTCCTTGACAGCCTCTTTTACCACTTCCCAGTAGTCAGGTACATTGGAATACTTCTTCCCTTTTGCAGAATCACCGTACTTAATATCCGGCATGTAGATATCTATAATTCCTTCCAGGAGTTTCAGGGTTTCCAGAGATTCGTAGCCTCCGCAGTTGTACACGATGGGTAAGGAAAGCCCTTTGTTTAAGGCAATCCTTATTGCTTTCACAATCTGGGGCACGAAATGGGTAGGAGTAACCAGGTTGATGTTATGACAGCCAAAATTCTGGAGAGTAAGCATCATCTCGGATAATTCCTCCTCTTCCACTTCTCTTCCGTGAGCAAGGATACTTATATCGTAATTCTGGCAGAAGATACACCTGAGATTGCAGCCCGAGAAGAAAATGGTTCCCGAGCCCCCTTTCCCTACCAACTCTCTTTCCTCCCCGAAATGGGGGGCAAAACTGGCTACTTTAGCTTTCCACCCTCCCCCGCAGAATCCTTTCTCTTTTCTCCTGTCTACCCGGCATTCCCGGGGGCATAACCTGCAGGGTGAAAGCAGGGAGAACAGCTTTTTCTCCCTTTCCCTCAATTCCCCTGATAACATCAATTTCTCTGCCAACGGCATACTGTATTCTATCAAATACTATAGACTGGGAGATAGTGAGCAGTAAATAGTGAACGGAGAAGAAGTAGCAAGTAGCGGGTAGTTAGTAGTGGGGGGAATAGGTTCCTGCCCGCCTGCCCTCCCCGGCTGTAAATCGGGGGCGGGAGAGGGTAGGGTATCTCGGACAGTTAAGCTGAAAAGTTTCCCATGGGGTTAAAATTTAACTCACAAAAAGAATATTTAGTCTTGACACTCACCTAAACCTCTGGTATTCTTACCCATCCAAACTTTAGGGAGGAACAATAAAAAATGAAGAAGAAATATCTTTTTACCCCCGGCCCTACTCCCCTGCCTCCTCAAATCCAGGAGGCTCTTTCCCGCCCTATCATTCACCATCGCACCACAGAGTACCAGGAAATTTTCTCTGAGGTAAACGAGGGATTACGCTACCTTTTCCAGACAGAAAATCCTGTATTTACCTTTGCTTCTTCTGGGACGGGAGCCATGGAGGGTGCCGTGGTGAATCTTACCCGGGAAGGAGAGAAAGCACTGGCCATAGTAGGAGGTAAGTTTGGCGAGAGATGGCAGGAGATACTGGAAGCATTCGGGAGAGAGTGCATACCATTAGAAGTAGAATGGGGCACCGCACCTTCGGCAGAAGAAGTGGAGAAGCTGTTGACAGAACACCCGGAAATAGAAGTAATCTTTGCCACTCTCTGCGAAACCTCCACCGGGACAAAAACAGATATAGAAGCACTCTCTTCACTTGCCCGGAGAAAGAATAAAATTTTAGTGGTGGATGCTATAAGTGGGCTGGGAGCCATGGAGCTCAGGACCGATGAATGGGGAATAGATGTAGTGGTAGCCGGCTCTCAGAAAGGGATGATGCTTCCTCCCGGGCTTGCCTTCCTGAGTATAAGTGAGAGAGCATGGAATAAAGTGATGGATAACCAGGTAAAAGCCTATTACTGGGATTTCAAAAAGATGAGAAAATCCTACGAAAAGAACGATACTCCCTTCACCCCCGCAGTAAGCCTGGTAGTAGCTTTACGAGAATCCCTCTCTCTGATTAAAGAGGAAGGGATTGAGAACGTATGGAAAAGATACTCACTGATGGCCTATGCCACACGGGAAGCCTGCCAGGAGTTAGGCCTGGAAATATTTTCCCGTTCTCCGGCAGAGGCGGTTACCGCGGTAAAAGTTCCCTCCGGAATAGATGGGGGAAACTTGTTCCGTCTCATGAAAGATAAACTGGGCATCCAGGCAGCAGGCGGACAGGCACAATTGAAAGGAAAAATTTTACGTATCGCTCACATGGGATATATGGATTACATGGACATTTTCCTGGTAATCTCCGGCCTGGAGACTGCCCTGAGCATAATGGGATATCCCCTGGAAAAGGGTAAGGGAATAAGCAAGGTGGCAGAAATTTTTGTAAAAGAAGGAGTTTTTTCCTGATGAAAGTCCTGGCAACTGATAATTTCAGCAAAAAAGGGGTGGAAATCTTAAGGAAAGAAGGGTGGAAAGTAGAGGCGACAGGCAAACTCACCCCCGATGAGCTGAAAGAAAAGATAAAAGGTATTGATGTCCTTATTGTAAGAAGCGGGACAAAAGTAACCAGGGAAGCGATAGAATCTGCTGACACCCTCAAGGTAATCGGCCGGGCAGGAGTTGGTATTGACAATATCGACCTGAAAGCTGCCACCCAGAGAGGGATTATGGTGATGAATGCACCCACCGGAAACACCATTTCTGCAGCAGAACACGCGGTGGCTTTAATGTTATCACTGGCACGGAAAATCCCTCAGGCACATGCCTCCCTGAGCAAAGGACTGTGGGAAAAGAAAAAATTTGTAGGAGTGGAAGTATTCCGCAAGACCCTGGGGATAATCGGGCTGGGAAAAGTGGGAAGCCACGTGGCTAAATGCGCCCTGGGACTGGGGATGAAAGTGATAGGATACGACCCCTTTATCTCCCAGGAAAAAGCAGAAAAGATAGGAGTGGAAATTGTAGAACTGGAAGAACTGCTGAAGCGGGCTGATTTCATTACTCTGCATGTCCCACTTACTCCCCATACCCGTCATATTCTCGGAGAAAAAGAATTTGCCCTGATGAAGGAAGGGGTAAGAATCATAAACTGTGCCCGGGGAGGAGTCATTGATGAACAAGTCCTTTACCAGGTCATTGAAAGCGGGAAAGTGGCAGGAGCAGCGCTGGATGTCTTTGAGAAAGAACCACCGGGAGACTCCCCGCTTCTTACCCTGCCCCAGGTTATTGTCACCCCGCATCTGGGTGCTTCCACGGAGGAGGCCCAGTACAACGTGGCCATAGAAATCACCCAGCAGATAGTGGATGCGCTGAAAAATGCCATATACAGAAATGTTATCAACCTTCCCTACGTGCCGCAGGAAGAATGGTACCAGATAGAACCGTACCTTTCCCTCAGCGAGAAGA
>JALUVB010000049.1 GCA_027021085.1 bacterium | reverse complement strand
CGGAAATATATCCTTAAGAGGGTAAATTAAGTGATAAAACATCGTTTACCAGGGCCTCCATTTTTAATGCTCGTGAACCTTTAATTGCTACTATATCTCCCCTGCGCAGGATTTTCCTGAGCAGGGAGGATGCTTCTTCCGTAGACTGCAGAAAATAGGATTGCTTATTATCTTTTATTTCTTCGTAAGTAAAATGGGTAAGTTTTCCGACGGTGATTACTGCTTCCACGCATGAGCGGGCAATGTGCCTGCCTAATTGACGGTGATAGAGCGCTTCTTTTTTGCCCAGTTCTTTCATTTCCCCCATCACCAGAATCTTTTTCCCCCGGCAACGGATATGGTTTAATACTTTCAGCACTTCTTTCATTGCCTGGGGATTGGAGTTATAGGTATCATTCAGGATTTCAATCCCGTCAGATTTTATAAGCTGTAGCCTTCCCTCTACTCCGGGGAAGACAGAGAGCCGTTTTGCCACTTCTTTCAGGGGCAGGGTGAGAATTTCTGATACAGCCAGGGTGCAAAGTGCTGCATAAACAGGAGGATATCCTAAGAGAGGAAGAGATACGCGTGTTTTTCTTACCCTGAATTCAGAGGTAAAGTCTTCCCGGAAAGTAAGTCCCTCCGGGATAAAGTCTCCCTTTTCCAGCCCGAAGGTAATTTTTCTCAAGGGATACGGATCCAGAAAGGTTTTAAGCTGTGGGGCATTCTCAGGGAAAATGATTGCCCGGGATGTAAATCGGGCGATTTTAGACTTTTCCTGCGCAATCTGTTTCAGGGTCTTTAATCCTTCCAGGTGCACAGGATAGATATTGGTGATTATGCTGATATCCGGGGAGGCAATTTGTGAGAGGATTTCCATCTCTCCGCATTGATTAATCCCTCCTTCTAAAATCACCCGGTCAGTCCCTTCCGGCGTGGAAAGCAGGGTAAGTGGCAGCCCTACCCGGTTGTTAAAATTCTTTTCGGGAGCGTGCAAAGAAAAGTAGGGAGATAGAGCCCACTTCATCATTTCCCTTGTAGTGGTTTTCCCGCAGCTTCCCGTGACCATAATTACCTTTATTCCTCTCTTTTTCCGCAGATGAGAGGCAAGGTCACCCAGAGCTTTCAGGGTATCCTTAACCTTTATCAGGGTCCCCTGGAAGTTTTTTGTGTTTTTTTCTACCACTGCTCCGCCTGCTCCCCGGGAAAAGGCTTGCGGGAGAAAATTGTGAGCGTCAAAGTTATTGCCTTTTAAAGCAATAAACAATTCTCCCTTTTTAACAGTGCGCGAATCTGTGCTTACTCCGGAGAAGCAGCGCGATTTTGCCTGCAGGAGCTCACCTTTTGTCGCGCTGAGAACCTCTTCCAATTTCCATTTCATACTTTTACCCGCGAAAAACGTTTTTTTAATGCTTTCTTTGCCGTCTCCTTATCGCTGAAGGGGATTATGACATCCTTCCATATCTGGTAGTTTTCGTGCCCTTTTCCTGCCACTACCACTGTGTCGCCCTCTTGTGCCATTGATACGGCCTTATAAATTGCTTCTTCTCTGTCGGGGATTACCAGGTATTTTTTTCCTTCTATTCCCTTCTCAATATCTTTTATAATCCGGATGGGGTCTTCGCTGCGGGGATTATCCGAAGTAATGATAACCATGCTACTCAGGGAGGAGGAAATTGCTCCCATCAGTGCCCTTTTTCCCCTGTCCCTGTCTCCTCCGCACCCGAAGAGGGTAATAACTTTTCCCTCCGTAAGTTTTCGTACGCTTTTCAGGATGTTTTCCAGGGCATCGGGAGTATGTGCATAATCCACTACTACCCTGATGCCTCCTTTTTCTATAACTTCAAACCTGCCTGGCACGCTTTTTATGCTTTTAAACCCTCTTCTTATTTCCTTCCATTCCATCCCTTCCGTCCTTGCCCAGGTAATGGCACTCAGAGCATTGTAGAGGTTAAATTCTCCTGCCAGGGGAATAAATAATTCTTCTTCCCTGTGCCCGTCCTCCAGGATGGTGAAGCGGATACCTTTCCATTGAGAAGAGAAATTTAATACCTGTATATCCGCACCTTTTTTCTTCCCGAAGCTTTTAAAGGTAATCCCTTCTTCCGGTGAAATGCGGGAAAAATACGGGTCGTCTAAGTTGAATATTACCGTGCGGTTTTTTTTCTTGCTTTTCTTTAGAAGGTGCAAAAGTTTTAATTTGGCTGCAAAGTATTCTTCCATGGAAGCATGAAAATCAAGGTGGTCACGGGTAAGGTTGGTAAAAATTGCCGTGTCAAAGAGCATTGCTTCCACTCTTCCGGTGACTAAGGAATGGGAGGAGACTTCCATCACTACGCTGCGCACCCCTTCTGCTTTCATGGAAGAAATAATCTCAAAAAGAGTAAGAGGAGTAGGAGTAGTAAGAGAGGCAGGAAGTATCCTGTCTCCCCAGGTATAGTATATGGTCCCTATTTTCCCTGTCTTTTCTCCCCTTAAATTCAGGAGGTGGGCAACAAGGTGAGAAATGGTGGTTTTCCCATTTGTGCCGGTTATGCCGATTATCTTTAGTGCTTCGGTTGGCTCTCCGTAAAAGCGATGTGCCAGGAAAGAAAGCGATTTACGTGCATCTTCCACCTGCACCCAGAGTGGGAAGGGATAATTAATTTCTTTTTCTACTATTAATGCAACTGCCCCCCTGCTTGCTGCCTCCGGTATAAAATCGTGCCCGTCCTGCTTTTCCCCTCTTAGGGCAACAAAAAGGAATCCGGGTTTTATTCTCCGGGAATCGTCGCTTATCCCCTTTATTTCCACTGCCGGGTTGCCTGTTAATTTCTTGACTTTTAAGCCCTTTAATAGTTCTTTTAACTTCATTTCTTTGCCATTATTCTTCCCTGCAACTGGGGTGTCCAGTAGCAGAGAGTTCTTTCTATTACTTTCTTAAAGCAGGGAGCTGCAATCTCTCCCCCGTAGTGGCCTACCTTTGGCTCGTCTACCACGATAAGCAGCAAGAGCTCTGGGTTAGAGGCAGGGAGGAAACCTATGAAAGAAGCAGTATATTTGCCTGAATTGTATCCCTTGCCAGGGACATATTTCTGGGAAGTACCGGTTTTACCTCCTATCCTGTAGCCGGATATGCGTGCTTTTCTTCCCGTGCCTTTTTCCACCACTCCCACCATGATTTCTCTCATAATCTTTGAAGTGCGGGCAGAGATGACCCTTCTCACTACTTCTTTCTTCCTGCGGAGCTTACTCTCTCCGCTTCTTTCTATTTCCTTAACCACGTAGGGCTTCAATAAGTATCCCCCGTTAATCACTGCTGCTATTCCCATGGCTAACTGGAGGGGCGTAACTCCTATCTCCTGCCCATAGGGTATGGAAGCTATGCTTACTTTCGACCATTTGGAGTAGGGCCTTAAAATGCCTTTTTCTTCCCCCGGGAGGTCAATACCGGTCTTCTCTCCGAACCCGAATT
>JALUVB010000048.1 GCA_027021085.1 bacterium | reverse complement strand
GGGTATTTAAAGGCAGAAAGATGCCGGGAAGGTTAGGCGGCAAGAAAGTTACGGTTAAAAACTTGGAAATAGTGGAAGTGCAGAAAGAAAAGGACCTGCTGTTGGTTAAAGGGGCGGTCCCTGGGTTTTCTGGCGGGTACGTATTCATAAAAAATCCGAGGAAATAATAATGGTAGAGCTTGCTGTTCACAATCTGAAGGGAAAAGAGATAGAGAAACTTACCGTGAAAGACGAGATTTTTGCTCGGACGCCGCATACAGCGGTTCTGCACGAGTATGTAAAAATGTATCTTAATAATCAAAGGCAGGGAACTGCTTCTGCCCTTACCAGGGGCCAGGTAAGAGGTGGAGGGAAGAAGCCTTTTGCGCAGAAGCACACAGGCAGGGCGAGGGCAGGTTCCGTGCGGTCTCCCCTGTGGAGAGGAGGCGGGGTGATATTTGGCCCTTCTCCCCGGGATTATTACTATTCTTTGCCAAAGAAGAAGAAAAGAATTGCTTTCTATTCTGCACTTTCTTCTCTCAGGGAAGAGGGGAAGATAAAAGTATTGGAAAAGTTGGAGTTAAAAGAAGGTAAGACAAAGGAGCTGGAAAAGATTTTACATAGCCTGAAAATAGAGAATAAGGCAATCCTGGTAATAGATAGAATACCTGAAAGTGTAAAAAAGGCGGCGAGCAACATAGAATGGTTGAAATTGAGAGACCCTCTTACCTTGAATCCTTACGAGATTCTGTGTGCTGACTGGCTCGTCTTTACCAAGGATGCATTGCACAAGATAGAAGAGGTTAGAATATGAAGGGAAAACATGCTTCGCAGATAGTTATCAAGCCCAGAGTTACTGAGAAAAGTATGCTTCTGGTGGAAAAATTTAACCAATATACTTTTGAGGTAGCCAGTTCTGCCACAAAACCAGCCATAAAAGATGCGTTGAGAGAAATGTTCAATGTGGATATAGAAAGGATTAAACTACTCAAGCGGAAGGGGAAAACAAAAAGTTTAAGACATTGGCAAAAAGGGAAAACCCCTGACAAAAAGATGGCAATTGTGACCTTAAAAACAGGACAAAAAATAGATATATTCAGTTAATACTATGGGTACAAAAAATCTTTCACCGGTAACTCCTTCTACCAGGTTCCGTGTAGCCCCTACTTTTGAGGGTATAAGCAAGAAGAAGCCGGAAAAAAGCCTGGTGGTGCCTCTTCCCAAGAAAGCGGGAAGGTCTACCCAGCAAGGCAGGATAACAGTAAGAAGACGTGGAGGCGGGCATAAGAGACTCTATCGAATAATAGATTTTAAGAGGGATAAGATTGGGATAAAGGCAAAGGTTATTGCCATCGAGTACGACCCTAATCGTTCTGCCTTTATTGCATTGCTGCAATATGAAGATGGAGAAAAGAGGTATATACTTGCTCCTGAAGGCATAAAGGTAGGAGATAAAGTAATAAGTGGGAGTGATGTGCCGCCGGAGGCAGGGAATACTCTCCCCTTGCAGGATATTCCAGTGGGGCTTATGGTACATAATGTAGAACTTATGCCAGGAAGAGGGGGGAAGATAGCCCGCTCTTCCGGTGCCCAGGTTCAGCTTATGGCTAAAGAAGGGCGGTACGCTATCCTGCGGCTTCCTTCGGGAGAATTGAGGAAAGTATTATTAGAGTGCAAGGCTACTGTCGGCCAGGTAGGTAACATTGACCATGATATGATTTCCTTGGGTAAGGGAGGAAGGACGCGCTGGTTGGGAAAGAGGCCGAAAGTAAGAGGGACAGCGATGAATCCTATCGACCATCCCCTGGGTGGAGGAGAGGGGAGGTCCCATGGAGGACGGCACCCGGTTTCTCCCTGGGGTAAGCTGGAAAGGAAGACCCGCAGGAAAAAATCTTCTGATAAATTGATAATAAAGAGGAGAAAATAAGTATGAGTAGGTCTACACGCAAGGGGCCTTATGTGGACGCAAAGCTCCTGAAGAAAGTAAGTAAGGCTAAAGCTACAGGAGACCGCAAACCTATTCGCACCTGGGCGCGTTCCTCGGTGATAATACCGGAATTTATAGGGCATACCTTTCTTGTGCATAACGGGAAAACTTTCTTGAGTGTTTATATTTCCGAGAATATGGTAGGCCACAGATTGGGAGAATTTGCTCCTACGCGAACATTCAGATCGCATGGAGCACACACAGAAAGAGCAAGAACACCTAAATAAGATAAAAAATGAAAGCAAAATTAAAGTTCGTAAAGATTTCACCTTTTAAGTTAAGGCTGGTAGCAGACTTACTCAGGGGTAAAAGTGTGGACGAGGCATTGAATATATTGAAGTTTACCCCCCGGCGCGGTGCCAGAATACTGGAAAAAGTACTGAAAAGCGCGCTGGCAAATGCTACCGAGAATATGCATAAAGAAGAGACAAACCTTTACGTTTCCAGGGTTTTAGTGGATGAAGGTCCACGAGATAAGAGATTCCGGCCTGCAGCTTACGGAAGAGCGCATCCTTTTAAAAAGAGGCGGTCTCATATCCTTATTGAATTAGAGGAGAAGAAATAATGGGGCATAAAACACATCCTGCGGGTTTCAGAGTGGGGATTACCCAGAATTGGGATTCCAAGTGGTTTACCATCTCTAAAAATGAATTTTCCAGAAATCTCGTGGAGGATACAAAAATAAGGAATTTTATAAAAAGCAATTTTGATTATGCAGGAATTCCACGCCTGGAGATAGCCAGGACTGAGGACAGGGTTACTGTGGACCTGTATACAGCCAGACCCGGAGTAGTGATTGGAAGAAGAGGGGTGGAGGTGGACAGAATAAGGGATGAGATACAGGAGATTACAGGCAAGCAGGTAGAAATTAATATAAAGGAGATAACGGATCCCTTTGTGGATGCGCAGTTAATTGCCGAAAATGTAGCACTTCAGCTGGTGAAAAGGACGCATTTTCGCAGGGCTATGAAGAGGGCAGTTAACCAGGCCATGGAGTCAGGGGCCAAAGGGGTTAAGATAAAATGTTCGGGAAGGTTGGGTGGAGCAGAAATTGCCCGCAGCGAATGGTATAAAGATGGCAAGATACCCCTCCAGACTCTCCGGGCAGAAGTCTCCTACGGTTTTGCA
The DNA here is from genome assembly GCA_027021085.1 of bacterium. Lineage (GTDB taxonomy): Bacteria > CAIJMQ01 > CAIJMQ01 > JAADFP01 > JAADFP01 > JAADFP01. The sequence goes on along the minus strand of JALUVB010000048.1, from coordinate 12,162 downwards.
GAAGCAAAAACAAAGTACGGAGTTATAGGCGTGAAGGTGTGGTTATACCGCGGGGATTTAATTATGGATAAAGAGAAAGAAAAGGTAGGTACAGATGCCACTGATACCAAAAAGGGTTAAATACAGGAAGCAACAGCGGGGAAGGCTCAAAGGCAAGGCTTCGCGTACCTGTATATTAAGTTTTGGAGAATATGGGCTCAAGGTGCTGGAACCTGCCTGGATAACTACCCGGCAGATAGAATCAGCCAGAGTCGCCATAGTAAGGCATTTGAGAAGAGGCGGGAAAATGTGGCTGAGGGTTGTGGCAGATAAGCCGGTTACCAAGAAGCCCCTGGAAACCAGAATGGGAAAGGGTAAAGGTAATGTGGAGTTCTGGGTGGTGCCGGTTAAACCGGGGACCATTTTGTTTGAAATAAGCGGTGTAGACGAAGGCTCGGCATTGCAGGCTTTGAAGCTTGCTGGCGATAAGCTTCCGGTTAAAACAAAGGTTATAAGTCATCAAAGTATGGAAGGGTTATTATGAAGGCAAGGGAATGTCGCGAACTTACCGTCCAGGAATTGGAAATACGGATGGAAGAGCTTTATCGTCAGTTATTTAACCTGAGGACACAGCTTACCCTGGGGCAGCTGGAAAACCCCAAAAAGATTAAAGAGGTGAAAAGGGATATTGCCCGGGTGAAGACTATTTTAAAAGAAAAAAGAGAAGCAGGGAAGGATAAAGTATGAAACGGGAAATTATTGGAGAGGTAATCAGCGATAAGATGAACCAGACAGTGGTAGTAGAAGTAAAAAGAGAGCATGCCCATCCTCTCTATCATAAAATGGTACGCAGGAAGAAAAGACTTTATGCACACAACCCGGAGAATAAAGCAAAAAAAGGGGACCGGGTAAAAATACAGGAATGCAGGCCTTTAAGTAAACTTAAAAGATGGATAGTTACAGAAATTTTAAAGGTGTAGACAATGATTGAAATATATTCGCGGTTAAATGTGGCAGATAATACGGGAGTTAAAACAGTAATGTGTATTCATGTTTTAGGGGGGGCAAAGCGGAGATATGCTTTTGTGGGGGATACGATAGTAGCTTCGGTGAAGGAAGCCATACCCACAAGCAACATTAAAAAAGGGGAAAAAGTGAGAGCAGTGGTGGTAAGAACAAGAAGAGAAGTAAGAAGAAAAGACGGTACATATATAAAGTTTGACAGGAATGCTGCAGTAATAATTGATAAGGCAGGTAATCCGATTGGAACCAGAATTTTTGGCCCCATTCCCAGGGAATTGAGAGAGAAAAATTTTGCTAAAATAATTTCCCTTGCTCCTGAGGTAGTCTGATGAAAAAGTTTTCCATAAAAAGAGGCGACGAAGTAGAGGTAATAAGAGGTAGAGACAAAGGAAAAAGAGGAAAGGTAAGAAAGGTCCTTGCCAAAGAGGGGAAAGTCATAGTGGAGGGAGTCAACGTAATGAAGAAGGCTACCAGGCCTTCCAGGCGTTATCCTCAGGGTGGGATAGTGGATATCGAAGCCCCGTTGGATATTTCCCAGGTCTTGCTTTTCTGTCCTCGCTGTAATAAAGGGGTGAGAATAGGAAGAAGGGTTTTAGAAGATGGAAGTAAGACTAGGTACTGTAAAAAATGTGGCGAAATAGTTGAAAAGATGTAACCATGAGTAAAAAGTATATTCCTAATTTCAAGGTAAAATATTTGAAAGAAGTTTTGCCGGAAATCATGAAGAAGAGAGGGTACAGGAGTCCTCTGCAGGTGCCTCGTATAGAAAAGATAGTAGTGAATATGGGAGTAGGGGAAGCTATAAATGATGCAAAAATACTTAAAGAGGCGGTGGAAGAATTGACTATTATTACCGGACAGAAGCCTCTGGTTACCAAGGCGCGGAAATCTATATCCGGTTTCAAGTTAAGAAAAGGCAAAGATATTGGTTGCAAGGTTACCCTAAGGGGAAATCGGATGTACGAATTCCTGGAGAGACTGGTAACCTTTGCTTTGCCTCGTATAAGGGATTTCCGGGGGTTACCGCGCGATTCTTTTGACAAGAGAGGGAACTATAACTTTGGGCTGTCCGAACAATATGTATTCCCGGAAATTGAGTATGATAAAGTTTCGCGGGTTCTGGGCATGGATATAAGTATAGTGACTACCGCAAAAAACGATGAGGAGGCTCTGGAACTTTTGGAAGCGATGGGCTTCCCTTTTAAGAAGGGGTAAAAGATGGCTAAGAAATCATTAATTATAAAAGCAGAGAGGACTCCCAAATATAAAGTAAGGAAATATAATCGTTGCAAACTCTGTGGTAGACCGCGGGCTTACTTCAGAAAGTTTGGTGTATGTAGGATATGCTTGAGAAAACTTGCTTTAGAAGGTAAAATTCCGGGCATGAGAAAAGCAAGTTGGTAAGGAGAAGAGATGAGCGTAAGTGATCCGATTGCTGATTTTTTGAATCATTTAAAGACGACCTATTTGGTACATAAGTCATTTATTCTTACTTCCTATTCTCGTTTAAAAGAAGAGATACTAAAAATCCTCCAGAGAGAGGGTTTTATTGAATACTATTCAGTAGTGGAGGAAGAGGGAGGAAAGCAGTTGATGGTGAAATTGCGGTACGGAGAAGACGGAACTGCTGCTCTGACGGGCGTTAAAAAGGTAAGCAAACCCGGAACTTTTGTTTTTGTAAAGAAGGATAAAGTTCCCCGGGTAATGCAGGGATATGGAATTGCTATAATTTCCACCTCCAAGGGATTGAAGACAGATGAAGAATGCCGAAAAGAAGGATTGGGAGGAAAGGTTATCTGCTATGTTTGGTAAGGGAGTGTTATTATGTCGCGTGTAGGTAAGAAGCCTATTCAGGTGCTTTCAGGAGCCAGGATAGAGCTCAAGGATAATTTAGTAGAAGTAGAGGGGCCTCGCGGTAAGCTTTCTGTGCCTCTCCATCCCCTTATAAAAGTCAGGCAGGAAGACGGGTATGTATGGGTGGAAAGACTCTCTGAAGAAAAGAATGTACGTGCGCTGCATGGACTTACCCGCAGTTTAATAAATAATTTGATTATCGGAGTAACTCAGGGTTTCAAGAAAGAGTTGGAAATAGTGGGTATCGGATACAATGCAAAGATGGAAGGGAAAAAGTTGCTCCTGCAGGTGGGTTATTCTCATCCTGTTTATTACGAAGCTCCCCAGGGAGTCTCCCTGAGTGTGAGAAAAGAAAGAAATTTTATTATAACTATTGAAGGAATTGACAAACAGAAAGTAGGAGAAGCAGCGGCAGAAATCAGGAGGATTCGTTCTCCGGAACCTTACAAAGGAAAGGGAATAAGGTATCTGGGTGAACATATCAGGCTAAAAGCAGGAAAGAAAGGAGCTAAGGCTTAATCATGGGACGGAGCAAAGAAGAAAAGCGCAAAAGAAGACATGCCAGAATAAGGAAAAAGGTTTTTGGCACGGCAGAATGTCCAAGATTATTTGTTTTTCGTAGCCTGAAGCATATCTATGCTCAATTGATAAATGATGATGAAGGCAGAGTGATACTATCAGTCTCTTCATTGTCACCTGAGTTTCGCGAAAAGAAGAAAGAAAAGGGACAAAATATAGAAGGAGCGAAATTGGTAGGCAAATTGTTAGCCCAGAAAGCAGGTGAGAAAAATATATCGCAGGTGGTTTTTGATAGAGGGGGCTACAAGTATCAGGGAAGAGTAAGGGCATTAGCCGAGGGAGCGCGAGAGGGAGGCCTGAAGTTCTAATTGAGGTGAAAAGAATGAATGAAGAGATTTCAGAAGGATTAATAGAGAAAGTAGTAAGTATAAACCGAATTGGAAAGGTTACCAAAGGAGGCAAGAAGATAGCCTTTAGTGCTTTGGTAGTGGTAGGAAATGGCCGGGGCCGGGTAGGTTTTGGCATGGGAAAAGCCCTGGAAGTTCCCGAAGCTATCAGGAAAGGTTCTGCCCGGGCGAGAAAGAAGATGGTAGAAATTCCCTTAAAAGGCAGCACTATTCCTCATGAAGTGGTGGGGAGATTTGGTGCTTCCCGGATATTTCTAAGGCCTGCTTCACCGGGAACCGGGGTGATAGCTGGTGGTGCATCTCGTGCCGTTCTGGAGTCAGTGGGCATCAGAGACGTGCTTACCAAATCATTGGGTTCCCACAATCCGGTAAACCTGGTCAAGGCTACCTTGAATGGATTGGAAAAAATAAAGGGTACATTAAACTCGTACAAATTGAGGAAGAAAGATGAAGATACATCAACTAAGACCTCCGAAGAAAAACCTGAAGCCCAAGAGAGTAGGTAGGGGCTCCTCTTCCGGATGGGGTAAAACCTCTGGCAGGGGAAATAAGGGAGCTAAACAGAGAACAGGCACGCCTCATTACGGTGGATTTGAAGGGGGTCAGATGCCGCTCTATCGTAGACTGCCCAAGAGGGGCTTCAAGAGCCTGTCCAGGCAGCAGTTTGAAGTAATTAACGTGGGAAGATTGAGTGAATTCTCCTCTGATAGTGAAATTACTCCGCAGAAGCTTATAGAAAAAGGTTGGATTAATGGAAATTGCCAGTTAAAAGTATTGGGTACAGGGGATATAAATATCCCTTTAACCGTAAAAGCACACGCCTTTTCCCGTTCTGCCAGAGAAAAAATAGAAAAAGCAGGCGGTAAGGCAATTACTCTATGATTCTTGATGCCTTTCGGGATATCTTTAAAATCCCAGAGCTGAAGAAACGTATATTTATCACTCTGGGGCTCTTAGCCATTTACCGGATAGGTGCCCATGTACCGGTGCCGGGAATAGATTCCAGGGCGCTCTCTGATTTTTTCCAGCAGATGCAGGGTACTATCTTTGGCATGGTAGACCTGTTTGCAGGTGGGGCTCTCCGCAGACTCTCTATCTTTGCCCTGGGCATCATGCCTTATATTACTGCCTCCATAATCCTGCAGCTTCTTATTCCCGTGGTCCCTGCACTGGAAAAATTACACAAGGAAGGTGAGGAAGGAAGAAAGAAAATAGTGCAGTATACGCGTATTGCCACTGTTTTTATTGCCTTGTTCCAGTCTCTTGGCATTGCTATATGGTTAGAAAATCCGGCAAACTTCCAGGGAAGGTTGATTGTTCCTTTTCCCGGCTGGAGTTTCAGGTTGCTTACCATTATTACAGTAACAGCGGGAACATCTTTCATTATGTGGCTGGGGGAGCAGATAACAGAGAAGGGGATTGGAAATGGGATATCGCTTATCATATTTGCCGGGATAATTGCCAGAGCTCCGGGAGATTTAATCAGAACTATAGCCCTTATCCAGAATAGACAAATTCATATGTTTGCTTTTCTTCTTATCCTGGGATTCATGGTATTTGTGGTAGCCGGGGTGGTGTTAATCACCCTGGGGCAGAGGAAAATTCCGGTACAGTATGCCAGGAGGGTGATAGGCAGGAGAGTATACGGAGGACAGAGCACCTACCTCCCCTTAAAAGTAAACCAGGCAGGGGTCATCCCCGTGATTTTTGCCATGTCTATCCTGCAATTTCCCCAAACTATTGCCACCTTCCTGGGGGCAAATAACCCTGCATTTAAGAATTTCGCCACCTATTTTTCTACTTATAATCCGGTAGGAATGACACTCTATGCGCTTCTTATTATTTTCTTCACCTACTTCTACACGGCTATTACTTTCAATCCCAAGGAAATATCGGATAATATCAAGAAATACGGTGGATTTATTCCGGGGATAAGGCCCGGAAAGGCTACGGCTGATTACCTGGATAAAATTATGACCAGGATAGCTTTACCCGGCGGCCTTTTCCTGGCAGGGATAGCCTTGCTACCCACACTTTTAATCAAATGGCTAAATGTTCCTTTCTATTTTGGAGGAACTTCCCTTTTGATTGTGGTGGGTGTTGCCCTGGATACCCTGCAACAAATAGAATCCCACTTGATTATGCGCCAGTACGAAGGATTTCTTTCCAAGGGTAAACTGCGAAGCAGATACTAGGGAATTCAACAGTTTGGAGATACTATGAAAATTATTTTATTGGGACCTCCCGGGGCTGGCAAAGGTACTTTAGCCAAGTTGCTGGAGGAAAGGAAAGGTTTTTCCCATATTTCCACGGGAGACCTTTTACGGAAGGAAGTAAAAGAAAATACAGCCCTGGGAGCAAAAGCGAAAAAATTTATGGAGAAAGGCCTTCTTGTCCCGGATTCTTTAGTGGTAGAGGTCTTAAAAAAGAATCTCAACCCGAATGGCAGTTTTGTGCTGGATGGATTCCCCCGCAATATAAGCCAGGCCAAAATGCTGGAGGAAAATAATATAGATGCAGATACAGCAATAAGCCTTAAGGTTAAGGATGCGATAGTAATTTCCCGTCTTTCCGGTAGAAGAATATGTTCCAAATGTGGTAAGATATACCACCTTGTGAATATGCCTCCCAAGAAGGAGGGGGTATGTGATGTATGTGGGGGGGCGCTTTTTCAGCGAGAGGATGATAGGGAAGAGGTAATAAAGAAAAGATTAGAAGTTTATAGAAAGGAAAGTGAAGAGTTAATAGGCTATTATGCCGAAAGGTCGAAATTAAAGGAAGTGGATGCTAACGCGGAAGCGGAAGAGACTTATAGAAAACTGATAGAAGTTCTTGGGGAAGATGGCAAAAAAAGAAAAAATTGAGTGGAAGGGAAAAGTGATAGAAGCATTACCCAACGCTGTATTTAGAGTGGAGCTGGAGAATGGACACAGGGTCCTTGCTCATGTCTCCGGGAAAATGAGGGTGCATTTTATAAGGATTTTACCTGGAGACACAGTAATGGTAGAATTATCTCCTTACGACCTTTCCCGGGGGAGAATAGTTTATCGTTATAAATAGAGGTTTGTTATGAAAGTTAGAGCATCAGTAAAGAAGATCTGCGGTAAATGTAAGGTTATAAAGAGAAAAAGAATAGTAAGAGTAATCTGTGAGAATTCCAAGCATAAACAAAGGCAGAAATAGGGAGGAATAGAAATGGCCAGAATTCTGGGGGTGGAAATACCGGATAATAAAAGAGTGGACATAGGCTTGACTTACATTTACGGAGTTGGGCACTCTTCTGTTTTAAAAATTCTGGAAGACACAGGGATAGATTATCAAAAGAAGATAAAAGAGCTGACTCCCGAAGAGATTTCCAGCATAGTCTCTATGCTTCAGAATAATTATAAGGTAGAGGGGGCTTTGAGGCAGGAGATATCGCAGAATATTAAAAGACTTATAGATATAAATTGCTACAGGGGTATCCGCCATAGGGTAGGATTGCCTGTCAGGGGGCAAAGGACACGCTGTAATGCCCGTACCAGGAAAGGACCTAAGAAGACAGTGGGAATATTGAGGAAAAAAGTCAAGGAAATGATGGCAAAAAAGCCAAGTAAATAATTTAGGAGGAGAAATGGCACGGAGAAAAAGAGGTAAGAAAAAAAAGATTACCCGGAGTGTCCCCAGGGGTGTTGCTCGTATAAAGGCCACTTTTAATAATACAATTATCACCATTACAGACCCTGAGGGGAACGTATTGTGCTGGGCAACAGGAGGGACTGTGGGTTATTCAGGGACTCGCAAGAGCACTCCTTTTGCTGCTTCCTTGGCGGCGAAGCAAGTGGCCAAGAAGGCACAGGAATACGGGATGAAAGAAGTAGAGGCGAGAGTAAAAGGCCCTGGAGCAGGCAGGGAAGCCGCCATTCGCTCACTTCAGACGGCAGGGCTGAACGTGATAATGATTAGAGATGTTACTCCTATACCCCATAATGGGTGTAGGCCACCGAAGAGAAGAAGGGTATAAAGATGGGCAGATATATTGGTGCTTCATGCAGATTGTGTAGAAGAGAAGGGGGAAAGTTATATCTTAAGGGTACTCGTTGTGATACTCCCAAATGTGCCCTGGAAAATCGGGGCAACAGGACTCCGGGCGTGCAGGGAGACCGCTTTAGAAAGCTATCCGATTACGGTGTGCGGCTGAGGGAAAAGCAGAAACTGAAAAGAATCTACGGGATGCGAGAGAAACAATTTCGTCGCTTGTTCGGGGAAGCCGCCAGGAGAAAGGGAGTTACGGGGGAAATATTCCTTATCCTATTGGAAAGAAGATTTGACAATATAGTCTATCGTATGGGAATGGCGTCCAGCCGTAAAGAAGCGAGGCAGTTAATTACTCATGGTTTTTTCCTGGTGAACGGAAAGATACTCAACATACCTTCTTACGTGGTTAAGGAGGGAGATGTAATAGAAGTGAAGAAGAGTAAACAGGATAAAATAAAAGAGATATTAGAAAGAGTTCCTACGCGTACAGTGCCTGTCTGGTTAGAAATGGATATGGAAAAATTTGTGGGTAAAGTTTTGCGCTTCCCTCTCAGGGAGGAAATAGACATTCCTGTGGAAGAGCATATGGTAGTGGAATTGTACTCTCGATAATTTAGTTAAATACCTTTAAAGGGGGAAAATATGCTTAAAGAGATAGATTTTGTTATGCCGGAAAGATTCAACTGGGAAAAATTAACAGCTATTTATGGGAAATTTGTATTAGAGCCTCTGGAAAGAGGTTACGCAACTACTGTAGGGAATGCTCTCAGGCGGGTTCTCCTTTCTTCTATCCCGGGATGCGCGATTACTCAGGTAAAAATAGAGGGTGCGCAACATGAATTCTCTACTCTCCAGGGAGTGAAGGAAGATATCCCGGAAATTATCAATAACCTAAAGCATGTAATAATAAAATTACATGTGCCTAATTCAGAAACGCTTACCATTGATGTAGACGAAGAAGGCGAAGTAAGAGCTAATGATATCAAGGGCAGTGAAAACGTGGAGATCCTTAACCCGCATCTTCATATTGCTACTTTATCCTCAGGCGGTAAATTCAAGGCAGAACTGTCAGCAGAATGGGGTAAAGGCTTTTCCCTCCATGAGAGAACAAAAGAGAAAGAAGATACGCCTATTGGGGTTATCTTTCTGGATGCAGTATTTTCTCCGGTTAAAAAAGTAAGTTACAGTATGGAAAATACCCGGGTAGGAGAGGTTACTGATTACGAGAAATTAATAATGGAGATATGGACAAACGGAGTGATAACACCTCAGGAATCCCTGAAGAAAGCAGTGGAAATCCTGGTGAATCACTTCCGTTTCCTTGTAGGGGAAAAAGCAGTGCAGAAAACAGATAAGTCTGTGGTAGAAGAGGAGTCAGCGGTACAAAAAGAAATACTCGAGAAAAACATTGATGAATTTAACCTTTCGGAAAGAGTAATCAACACGCTCCATGCCCAGGAAATATACACTGTGGGCGATTTGATAAAAAAGAAAGACAAGGAACTTATGGAGCAAAAGAATTTTGGCAAGAAATCTTTGGAAGAGATAGAAAGGCTTTTAAAGGGGCTCAACCTATCGCTGAAAAAGTAAGGAGTCTATTATGCGGCATCGTAGAAAAGTGAGGAAATTAGGCAGAGATTTCCAGCATCGCAGGCTGATGCTTAAGAATCTATTTACCAGCTTATTGGATAAAGAAAAAATAAAGACTACAGAGGCAAAGGCAAAGGCACTGGTCAGTCTGGCAGATAAGTTGATAGAAGCAGCCAAGAGCGGTGACCTCCATGCACGGAGACAGGTGGCCAGGTATATTACCAATAAAGAAGTATATAAAAAATTCTTTGGCGAATTACTACCTGCGCTTTCTTCCCGGGTAGGAGGACATGTGCGCATGGTGCGCCTGGGGCACAGGAAGGGTGACGGTGCAATGATTTCGCAGGTAGAGTTGATTAAGGAAGTTGCAGAGAAGGGAAAAGGCAAATAAATGATGATAGTCAGGTAACTTCATTACCTGGCTGTTCTGTGCCTGATAAAATTTAAAAATCATGGGACTGAAAATTATTCTTGATAAATGCACAGGTTGTGGTAAATGTGTGAAAGTTTGCCCGATAAATGCGCTTAGATTAGAAGATAAAAAGGTGGTACTGTTGCCACATTGCAACCTCTGTGGAATATGCGTGGAAGCCTGCAAGTTTGATGCCATAGAAATAGAAATAAAAGAGGCAAGAAAAGATAGTCTTTACCGCGGAGTCTGGGTTTACGGGGAGAAGAAAGATTCTGCTGTACATCCCGTTACCCTGGAGCTTCTGGGTATAGGCAGGAAGCTTGCTGATAAACTCGGCGTGGAACTTTCCGTAGTGTGGATAGGTAAAGGGGAGGAAATAGCCAGCTTACTGGGAGAATACGGAGCAGATAGAGTATATGAAATACAGAGCGATTTACTGCAGACCCGGGAAATAGGTTATTATACCCGGGCCATAGCCGAGCTGGCTGCGGAAAAAATGCCCGAAGTATTTCTGGTGGGAGCTACAAGCTGGGGCAGGGCTCTTGCGCCGCGCGTAGCCGCCCGCTTAAAGACCGGGCTTACCGCTGACTGTACCGAGCTGGACGTTGACCTGGAAAAGCGGGTGCTTCTCCAGACCAGGCCGGCTTTTGGCGGTAACATAATGGCTACTATCTTGACTCCCTATCATCGCCCCCAGATGGCTACGGTCAGACCCCATGTGATGAAAAAGCCGGAGCCTTCTACGGGGAGAAAAGCGAAACTGGAGAAAATTGTCCCCGCCCTTTCCAAAGAAGACAAGCTGACAGAATTCAAGGGGATAATAAAGGAAGAAGAGGAAACTGTTGACCTGCAGGAAGCAGAAATCATTGTCTCCGGGGGAAGAGGGTTGGGAAAACCAGAAAACTTTTCCCTGATCAGAGAGCTTGCACATCTCCTGGGAGGAGCCGTAGGGGCTTCCCGGGCTACTGTTGACGCAGGCTGGATTCCTTCTTATCATCAGGTGGGGCAGACCGGGAAAACAGTTCAGCCCAAGCTTTACATTGCCGTGGGTATTTCAGGCGCTATTCAACACTTAGTGGGCATGAGGTCTTCCGATATAATAGTAGCTATCAACAAAGACCCTGAAGCTCCTATATTCCAGGTGGCTACTTATGGTATAGTAGGTGACCTCCTGGAGGTTGTACCTGCCCTTATAAAGCAGTTAAAACAGCAAAAAGTCAATAATTAAACTCCGATACTGCAAGTTCCTTTTAAATTTATCCGGCATGGTAGTTCAAATCTCTTGACAAAGATTATTTTCCATGGTAAACTTAGACAGTTAACTATCTAAGTAGGATGGATAAAGCAGAAATAGCGATGGGAAATGGTACTCTGGAAAGACCGGCTCTTCCGAAGTATTACCAGATAAAACAATTCCTTTTGAACGAGATAGCGAAGAAAAGGTATACACCTCATACCTGCATCCCCTCGGAAAATGAGCTCAGTAAAAAGTTCAATGTTAACAAAAACACGGTAGTTAGGGCTTTAAAAGAGCTTACCCATGAAGGTTATCTTTACCGTATTCAGGGAAAGGGTACTTTCGTAGCAGATTTCAAGAACCTCAGGACTCACCGAACCGTGGGAGTGGTAATTGATACGGAAGAACGTTTACACCCGCCTTTTACCAGGCACCTCTCCTCACAACTGCAATCAAAAGGGTACTTCACTATGTTGATGGATATAAGGAACAATATCAAACCACACCTGGAAAAATTCCTGGAGGAAAAGTATTTTGGCTTGATAGTGGACGGTTACTCTCTCTTTCCCTTTGAAACTCTAAGTACACTAAATAAATCCGCCCGGCTGGTATTCATCCATCGTTTTGAAGGCCCGCAGAGATACAATGCCTCCTATATTCTGGCAGATTATATCCGGGGGGGATACATTGCTGCCAGACATTTATTAAAAGCGGGTAGAAAAAATCTTCTGATAATTTCTTTTGAAATAAGGCCGGGATGGACCTCGGATTTATTTTACCGGGGATGCCTGCAGGCGCAGAAAGAATATGGGGGGAAATTTACCTATCTGGATTTTACTAAGAAAATTCCTGACAGGACTTATTATGAGATGTTCAAATCCGCGGAAAGGCCGGATGGGATTGTTTCTTTTGCTGATCCATGGGTTATCCCGCCGTTGAAGATTTTGCAGGATTTGAACTTGCGAATGCCTGATGACGTGGCTGTGATTGGTTACCACAATACTCCCTGGGCAGAGGGATATAGCCTTACTTCCGTATACAAGAACGAAAAGCTAATATCAGAAAAAGCAGTGGAAATGCTGGAAGAGGGTAAAAATGAAGAGATTTATGTGGAACCGGAGATT
>JALUVB010000047.1 GCA_027021085.1 bacterium | reverse complement strand
CGATAGAAAAAGAATAAAAAAATTCCTAAAAAAGGAATAAAATAAAGGGTAATGAAAATTTCTCTTATCATCCCTGCCTACAATGAAGGAACCCGCCTGCTTCATACTATTAAAAGGGTAAAGGACTATTTCAGGGAAAAGCCCTGGGAAAGCGAGATTATCGTGGTCAATGATGGTTCGCGGGATAATACCGGAGAAATTGCAAAAAAGGAAAGAGCAAAAATAGTAAATAACCCTACCAACAAAGGAAAAGGTTTTTCTGTCAAAAGAGGGATAGAGTCAGCAGAAGGCGATTACATATTCTTTACCGATGCCGATCTCTCCACGCCTATTGAAGAAATAGATAAATTTGTAGCCTACCTGGAGAAGGGCTACGACCTGGCCATAGGCTCCCGTGCTCATCCAGAAGCCAAGATCCTTCGACACCAGGCAAGACAGAGAGAGATTATGGGAAAAATTTTTAACCTTTTGGTAAGAATTCTGTTCCGCCTGCCTTATCGGGATACTCAGTGCGGCTTCAAGGGATTCAGGAAGGAAGCGGCAAAAAAGCTCTTCTCCCAGCTAAAGTGCGCAGGATTTGCCTTTGACGTGGAAATACTCTTAAAAGCCAGAGCCGCAGGGTACAGCATAAAAGAAATCGGAGTAACCTGGATAAATACTCCTGACTCCAAAGTAAAACTGTTCTCCTCTCCTCTCTCTATGCTCCGGGAAATTCTAAAACTGAAACTGCGAGCAGATAGCCAGACCGGTTGCAGGTAAAAAGGGGTTATGTTAGAATTCGTTAAGTGCATATAAAAAGTAACACGGTTAAAATATTTACTGCCGGTGATGCAATAGAAGCCCAATTAATAAAAAATATGCTGGAGAATAACGGGATTTCTTGTATTCTTGTGAGCCAGGTGCCTTCTTCAGTTTATCCCTTTACTATAAACGGGTTGGCGGAAGTTAGAATCCTGGTAAAAGAAGAAGATGCCTCTTTGGCCAGGAAATTGCTCGCAGAGATTAAGGAGGAAGAATAAAAATAGACTTTCAGAAATTAAGCCGGGATATTGCCCGCCTCTGCTGGGATAAAAAAGGCGGGGATGTAATAGTTATAAACCTGGAAGGCATTAGTATAATTTGTGACTATTTTGTCATTGTTACCGGAGAAACCGAGATACACAACCGCAGCCTATGCGATGCAGTCAAAGAGGAAATAGAAGGAAAACAAGGAATTGCACTCCATCACATAGAAGGATACGAGGAAGGCCAATGGATTCTGATGGACTTTGGAGGAGTTTTAGTTCATATCTTCACACAGAAGTTGAGGGAATATTATGACCTGGAAAGACTCTGGGGAGATGCACCCCAGGAAAAATTCACCTCCTTGGCGAGTGGAAAAGAAAATAGAGGAAGCATTAAAGAGGACATTAGAGAAGCTTAAAGACAGAGGATGGGATATTCCTTCCTCCCTACCCCCGCTCCAGACCACCCGGCTAAAGGGAAAAGGCGACTTCACCAGCAATCTGCCCTTTTTAATCTCTTCCCTTAATTCCATCCCCCCCCAGGAAGCCAGCCAGACCATCCAGAAAGAAATATCCCTTCCCGAGCAGGAGATAACCGTAGAAGCCGCAGGCGGCTACCTGAATTTTAGCCTTACTCCCTCCTCTCTGTACAAGGTAGCCCGGGAAATCATGCGGCAGGGCGACTCCTTTCCCTCCCTCAACACAGGGCAAGGGAAAAAAGTGCAGGTAGAATTTGTAAGTGCCAATCCCACCGGCCCCCTCCACGTGGGACATGGCAGGGGAGCCTCCCTGGGCTCCGCCCTCGCTCACCTGCTGAGAAAAGTAGGCTACCAGGTAGAAAGCGAATACTACGTAAATAACGTGGGAAGACAGATAGCACTCCTGGGAGAATCTCTTGCCCTGCGCCTGAAAGAGATGGAAGGAGAAAAAATAGAGTGGGGCGAAGACCATTATAAAGGCGAATACCTCAAAAATATGGCAGAAAAGTATTTCACTCAACTAAAAGAGAAAAAGGATGATGCTAATTTCCTGGGGCAATTCGCCGCAGAGAAACTCCTCAAAGAAATAAAAGAAGATTTAAAGAGCTTCGAGGTAGAAATAGACTCCTACACCTTTGAAAACACCCTCTACCAGCAGGGAAAAGTGATAGAAGCCATTGAAGAACTAAAAACCAAAGGCGCTATTTACGAAAAAGACGGGGCATGGTGGTTAGCCTCCACCCGCTTAGGCGATGAGAAAGACAGGGTAGTAATAAGAAAAGACGGCAGGCCTACTTACCTCGCCTCTGATATTGCTTACCACCGGGAGAAATTCAGGAAAGGATACGAAATAATAGTTGATATCTGGGGTGCAGACCATCACGGATACGTGAAAAGGCTCAAATCCGCCCTGCAGTTCCTGGGACTCCCGGCAGAAAATCTGAAAGTGATTTTAGTGCAAATGGTAAGCCTGATTAAGGGTGGAGAAAAAATCCCTCTTTCCACCCGGGGCGGTAAATTCCTATCCCTGAAAGACCTCATAGAAGAAGTTGGCTCAGATGTATGCCACTTCATATTTCTCACCCGCCGCCCCGACACCCAGCTGGAATTTGACATTGATCTGGCAAAAAAGGATGCTCCGGAAAACCCCGTTTACTACGTGCAGTATGCCCACGCACGCATAAGGAGCATATTTAACAAAGCAGAACGGAAAGAGGACTCGCTTTCCCCTGCCTGGGAGCTGCTCCAGGCTCCGGAAGAAAAAGAAGTATTAAGAAAACTTGCCCTCTATCCCTGGGTACTGGAGAATGCGGCAGAAGCACTGGAACCTCACCGCATCACAGGATACCTCCAGGAGTTAGCCACCTCCTTCCACAAATTTTACGACACCCAGCGTGTGCTGGGAGAAGAAGAGTCCCTCATGGAAGCCCGTCTTGCTCTCTGTACGATAACCAGGCGGGTTATTGCTTCGGGATTAAAGATATTGGGAGTAAAGCCAAAAGAGAGGATGTAGAGATGAAAAAGAAAGTAGTTATTCTCGGTGGCGGTCCCGCAGGTTACTCTGCAGCCATAAGATGCGCCCAGCTGGGAGCAGAGGTACGGGTGGTGGAGAAAGAGAACCTGGGCGGAGTATGCCTTAACCACGGATGTATCCCCACCAAAGCCCTGGTAAAGACAGCGGAACTGGCAAAGGAAGTAAAAAATGCCCCCGACTTCGGTGTGGAAGTTGATTTCAAGGGAATTGACTGGGGAAAAGTTTTCCAGCGAAAGAACGAAGTGGTCAAAAAACTAACCGGGGGAATAGGATTCCTTTTCCGTCACTACGGCATAGAATGGATAAGAGAAGAAGGGAAGCTCACCCGGGAAGGAGTAAGCGTGGATGGGAAAATAATCCCCGGCGATAACATCATCCTGGCCACAGGCTCCTCCCCCGTCTTACTGCCCGGAGTCAGGGGAAAAAGAATTCTTACCCACCGGGAAGCACTCATGATAGAAAAACTTCCCGAAAAAGTAGTCATCATCGGCGGAGGAGTAAACGGCTGCGAGTTTGCTCATATATTCGCTTCCTTAGGGGTAGAAGTCACCCTGGTAGAAATGGTAGAAAGACTGCTTCCGGGAGAAGACCAGGAAATTTCCCGGGGTGTGGAAAAAGCCCTCAGGAAACAGGGAGTAAAAATCTATACTTCCTGCAAAGCATCCGAGATAAGAGAAAGCGAAAGTGCCGCCTCCTGCCAGATAGGAGAAGAAAAATGGGAAGGGGACTATATCCTGCTCTGTATGGGAAGAAAGAGAAACACGGAAGGCTTTTCCGAAGCAGGCATAGAAGTTAGCAAAGAGGGCGTGCAGGTAAACGAATACCTGGAAACCTCCCTACCCGGAGTCTATGCGGCAGGCGATATACTTCCCACCCCCCAGCTTGCCCATGTAGCTTACAGAGAAGGAAAGACAGCCGCAGAGAACGCAATGGGAGAAAGGGCAGAAATCAATTATGGTGCTATACCCAGGGTCATCTTTACTTCGCCGGAAGCAGCCAGTGTGGGCATGAGCGAAGAAGAACTAAAAAGCAAGGGGATTCCCTACTCTGTGGAGAGATTCCCCTTCACCGCCTCCGGGAAAGCATTAAGCGAAGGAGACACCGAGGGCTGGGCAAAAATCCTGGTACACGAAGAAAGCGAGGAAATTCTTGCGCTGCATATCTTTTCCCATAATGCCGGGGAATTACTGGGTGAAGGCATCCTGGCCATGAACTTAGAGGCCACCCCGGAAGACATAGCCAACTCCATCCATCCCCACCCCACCAGGTCAGAAAGCATCCAGGAAGTAGCAGAGCTTTTCTTAGGAGAGCCTTTACATTTCCTAAAGTGAGAATAATAGAATTAGGGCTAACTAAATACCGGGAAGCCTGGGCTTTACAAAAGAGGCTCTGGGAAGAAGTAGTAGGGGGAAAGGAAGAAGCCTTTCTCATCCTCCGCCACTTCCCGGTGATTACCCTGGGAAGAAGTTCCCATGAAAGCAACATACTGGTGGGAGAAGAAGTGCTCAGAAAAAAAGGCGTGGAAATCTTCCGGATAGAAAGGGGCGGCGATGTCACCTTTCACGGCCCGGGACAGTGGATGGGATATCCTATACTTGATTTAAAACGCAGGAAACGCGACGTCCACCTTTACCTGCGCAACCTGGAAGAGATTATCATCAACACCTTAAAAGACTATGGTCTCTCCGGCAAAAGAGTTCCGGGAATGACCGGCGTATGGATAGGAGAAAAGAAAATTGCCAGCATCGGCGTAGCCATATCCCGCTGGGTTACCTACCACGGCTTTGCCTTCAACATCCAACCGGAAAAAGAATACTTTAACCTGATAAATCCCTGCGGCCTGGGAAAAGAGATTACCTCCCTGGAAGAAGAGATAGGCACAAAATTAGAGATGGATGAGGTGAAGGAGAAAATAAAAGAAAACTTCCAGAAAATCTATTCATAGAAATGATGTGGCCAAAAAAAATCCGGGACTATTTCAGCAAAGACCTCTGGAGAACGGAAATAGAGCAGCTCTCCCGCTGCAAAATGTGGTTCCTGAAATTCCTGAAAATGCTTTTCCTCTCCCTGAAGGGTTTTGTAGAGGACCGTTGCCTGCTCTTTTCCTCCTCCCTTTCCTTTAGTGCCCTGCTCTCGCTCGTGCCCGTCCTGGCAGTGATGTTTTCCGTGAGCAAGGGGCTGGGCCTACAAAGCTTACTGGAAAAATTAGTCCTGGAAAAGGTAACCGGGGGCATGGAGCAAATCCTCAACCAGTTCCTCACCTACATAGAAAATACCAATGCCTCCACCCTGGGAGCCCTGGGAGTAATCTTTGCCTTCCTCATTGCCGTGCGGATTATCTCCCTGGTAGAAAGAATCTTCAACGAAATCTGGGGAGTAAAAGAAGGCAGAGCCTGGTGGAAAAAAATAAGCGAATACATCACCCTGATAATCGTCACTCCTATTTTCCTCTCCGGCGCTATCACCCTCACCATCACCCTGCAGCACACCACCTTCTTCCAGAAATTCTTCTCCTCCCTCTTCACCAACCGATACTTCCTCATCTTCACCTCCTACTTCTCCGCCTGGCTGGTTTTCTCCTTCCTCTACTTCTTTCTCCCCCACACCCGGGTGAAAATCAAAAGTGCCCTGCTGGCCGGAGTAATAGGAGGAAGCCTGTGGCAACTAACCCAATGGGGCTACTTCCACTACCAGGTGGGATTCACCCGCTATAACGCCATATACGGCAGCTTTGCCCAGGTACTGCTCTTCCTCATCTGGACCCAGCTCTCCTGGGCAATACTACTCCTGGGAGGAGAGATATCCTACGTGCATCAAAACTTCAGGACACTGGAAAAAGAATTCCAATTCCGGCAGCTGAGCTTCTCCGCCCGGGAAATCCTCTCCTTGGCTATACTCGTGGACCTGGGGAAGAAATATGCCGCAGGCGAGGAGTGGTCTCCCGAAGAGTGGGACCTCTCCCAGAAAATCCCCCTCCGCCCCATAAACCAGCTGCTCTCCCTACTCGAAGAAAAGGGCTTCATTAAAAAAAGTGAAAAGGGTCAATTCCTCCCTGCCCGTCCCTACGAGCATATCCCGCTAAAAGAAGTTATTGACTCCCTGCGGGAGGAAGGCGACCACATCCCCATAAACCAGGAACTGCATTACCTGCAAGAACTACAAAAAAATTACCTGGAAAAAGGCTGGGAGGAATTCTCCCGGCTCACCCTGAAAGACCTGCTCAATGCATAGAAAACCCTTCCCTCCCTGGTTAAAGAAAAGAGTCCCCTCCTCTGAACAAATGGCAGAGGTATGGGAGCTCATCTCCTCCTCCGAACTCCACACCATATGCCAGAGCGCCCACTGCCCCAACCTGGGAGAATGCTTTGCACGCGGCACCGCCACCTTCCTTATCCTGGGAGACACCTGCACCAGAAACTGCCGCTTCTGCCAGGTAAAAAAAGGGCTCCCTCTCCCCCTGGACAAAAGTGAGCCCCTGAGAATAAGGAAAGCCGTAGAAAAACTTCGCCTGCAATTCGTGGTGATAACCTCAGTAACCCGCGATGACCTGCCCGAGGGAGGAGCAGGATTATTCGCCCGGGTCATCCAGGAATTACACAAAGCAGGGAAAAAAGTAGAAGTGCTCATCCCGGATTTCCAGGGCTCTCCCCGGGCAATAGAAACAGTAACCTCGGCAAAACCCGAGATACTCGCCCACAACCTGGAAACTGTCCCCCGCCTGTATCCCCTGGTGCGTCCCCAGGCAGACTATGCCCGCTCCCTGGCCGTGCTGAAAACAGCGAAAGAATTATCCCCCTCCCAGATTACCAAGTCAGGCATCATGGTAGGCATGGGAGAAACAGAAGGCGAAGTTATCGAAGCAATGAAAGACGCCCGAGAAAACCAGGTAGATATCTTCACCATAGGCCAGTACCTACCCCCCACCTCCCGGCACTACCCACTGCAAGAATTCATCCACCCCCGCACCTTTGAAACCTACCAAAAAAAAGGCAAAGAAATGGGACTGGTAGTCTTATCCGGCCCCTGGGTACGAAGCTCCTACCAGGCAGAAAAAGTATACCAGAAAGTCACCTCAAGATAGGAAAAAGGGGACAGTCCCCTTTTTTATGGCCCGGCAATTACCCGGTCATTTATCACCCCGGTAAGGCCCAGCTCCTCCAAAATTGGCATAACCGGCAAAATCCCTTATAATGGAAGCAGGAGGCGAATTTTTGATGACTAACATTTCAAGTTCCTTAAAAGAAAAGTTAGAAAATGTATAGACCCGAAAATCTAATTATAGATAATAGCAAGCTCAAACTTTTTGAAGAATTAAATAAAGTACTTAGAGAACAGAAATCTTTAGATATAGCCAGTGCTTACTTCAATATAGCAGGGTTTCAACTTATAAAAGAAGCATTGCACGATGTCTATAAGTTTAGGTTACTAATAGGATGTTCTCCCCAGATAGAGGAAAAACAGCCCGACATTTTTCAGCCAGAAGAACTGTACAAGAAGAAATTCCGGGAAGATTTAGAAGAAGAGGTCTTTGAAAAAGAGAACAAGGAAATAGTTGTATCACTAATCCAACTCCTGCAAAATCCCGATTGGAAAGTTAGACTTTACGATAAAGGTTTTCTTCATGGTAAAGTTTACATTTTTGATAAACTGGCTATTATTGGTTCAAGCAATTTCACCTACTCCGGTTTTACCTCCAACACAGAACTCAATGCAGTGTTGGACGAAGCACATGCAAGATATATAAGAGAGGAGTGGTTTGAAAAATTTTGGGAACAGTCCCGGGATTTCAAAAAGGACCTGATAAAAACTCTTGATGAGTCGAAATTTGGCACAAAGGAATACCCACCCTATTATATCTTCATAAAATCACTTTACGAACTTCAGAAGGAAGATATCTCATTTCAGTATGAATCTCCGGAAATTCTTCCCGAAAGCGAGGTGGACCTTGCTAATTTTCAAGAAGACGCTGTCAAGCGAATTTATTCCAGGCTTAAAACCTATAATGGTGTTTTAATTGCTGATTCTGTAGGCTTGGGAAAAACTTGGATTGCTAAGAAAGTTATCGAAGATTTTGGCTTCTACAGACGCAAAAGATTTCTTGTCGTATGCCCTGCCAGTGTAGATGAGCCTTTATGGAGACCTGCGCTAAAAGATATTGGCCTATCTGAGAATATTATTCATCAGGAAGAACTCGGTCGTGAAGATTTTGATTTTACGGAATTGGAGAAAAAACTAAATTTCAACCTTGAGGATATAGCCCTCATCGTTGTTGATGAATCTCACAATTTTAGAAATCCTTTCTCCAATCGATATGAGAGTTTGTTTACACTTATAGAGAAAGCGGGTAAAAGACTTAAACCCAAAATCCTACTCTTGACTGCTACCCCAATGAATAATACCCACTGGGATCTCTATTTTCAATTAATGCTGTTGGCACAAAACAATAAAAGAATTTTCTTCAAAGAAGGTGTTTTTGACCTGGAAAAACAATTTAAGAAAGCTGATAAAGGAAACATTTCCCAGTTAGCAGATATTCTGCAAATCATCTCTATTCGTAGAACAAGGCAGTATATAAAAGATAACTATCCAGACGCAAAGTATAAAAATGAAAAAGGCGAGTGGGTAAGAATAGAATTTCCTGAAAGAGAACTTTCTGAGATAAACTATAGCCTTGATGAAACCTACCAGGGTCTTTATTACCAGATAGCAGAAAAGATAGAGAAGGAATTGAATCTTGCCTATTACCGACTTGAGGAATATCGAGTCGTGGGAAAGAAAGACGAGATGGAACTGGGAAGGATGAAGGCTTTGGGTGGTATTTTGCAAACCCTTCTCTTAAAGCGGTTAGAAAGCAGCGTAGAGGCATTTAGAAAGAGTATTCAAACACAAATAGATTTTCTCTCCACTTTCAAAGAGGTATTCAAAGAAGGTAAGATTCTAAGGAAGAAGTTCTACAATAAATATCTCGCTTACCTTGAAGAAGAAGCACACCTGCCTGCCGAAGCATCGGCGCAGGCAGGAGATTCAGGTTATCTTATAAAAGAACTGAAAAAGAATCTTGAATCTGTCAATCTTTCAGATTTTAATCTTGAAAAATTTTACGAGGACCTGGACAAGGATATAGAGATATTTAAAGAGATAAAGAAACTTGTAGACCCCATAGATAGAACCCAGGATGCTAAACTCAAAGAACTAAAGAAGAAACTAATAGAGTTTAAAGATAAAGGGAAGGTTCTTCTCTTCTCCTTTTACGCCGATACAATTGACTATCTTTATGAAGCCCTTAATGAGGACAAGGATTTTTCTGCTAAATTTAATGGAAAAATAGCCAAAATAACAGGTAGTTTTTCAACCCGGAGAAGAAAGGAAGTTGTTGATGGATTCCTCAATGCAGATACCGATGTACTTTTATCTACAGATATTCTCTCTGAAGGGCAGAATCTTCAAAAGGCAAGGATAGTTATAAACTATGACCTTCACTGGAATCCGGTAAGAATGATTCAACGAGCCGGCAGAATCGACCGCATAGGCTCTCCATATGATGTAATTTTTATTTACAATTTCTATCCCGAGGAGGAGTTGGAAAGCCTTCTGGAATTGGTAAAGATATTGCAGGGGAAAATAGAAATGATAAATGAAACCATAGGGCTTGATGCCTCGGTATTAGGAGAAACAATCAATCCTAAGGTATTCGGTATCATTCGGGGTTTAAGAGAGGCAAAGGACAAAAAAGAGCAGATACTCAAAGAACTTGAGGAAGAGCAGTTTGGAGGTGGGGAACTATTCTGGCAGCCTCTCAAAGACTTCGGCCTTGAAAAATTAAAAGAATTCTGCGAATCTCTCCCTCATGGAATACAGAGCGGATTGAAAAGAGATTGGAAGATTACAAGATTCAAAGAGTCAAAAGATTTTAAAGGAATCTTCTTTTATTACAAGTATAAGGAAGATTATCATCTCTGGTTTTTATATGATGTGGTGAATAATAGATTCATTACCAACAAAACAGAGATACTAAAATTTATATCCTGTAAAGAAGATGAACCGAGAGTTATTCCTGAAGACTTAGATGTATTTGAGATCCATCATAAGGTAAGAGAAGAGATAAAGAAATTCTTTTCCGAAGGATTAATTGCTACACAGATTCGTACAGCGGTCGGACGAATGGAAAAAACCCTGCGAGATTTAAGGGACGAGCTTGATTTCATCAAAGAAAATTACATTGAAGAGAATGACCCCTGGCGAGAGAGAATTACCGTTATGATTGCTAATCTACATAATATTGCTTTCACCAAGCTAAGAATGCGAACCCTGAGAAAAATCTGGAAAAACTACAAGCGTTCCAAAAACTGGAATATTTTAGTTTCAGAACTCGATAGTTTTTTGCAGGGAAAACCTTTGAATGAAGAACAGGAAGCAGTGAAGTTTGACGAAAGAAAATTGAAACTTATCTGTGTAGACTTTATTTCATAGGGGAAAAAGATTGGAAATGGTAAGATTAAAGATTGAAAGATTTAAAGATTTAGAGGTATGGCAAATAGCAAGACAGCCCGTGAAACTGGAATCATGAACATAAAACATTTCATAGAAACTCATATCCCCCAGATGGACAGCCCCGAGAAAGTCTATCAACTTTTCCAGGGCTTAGGCTATAAAACCTTAGACCCCTCCTTCCGGGGGAAAGAAGCCTGGGGCTTGAGAGAAAAAGACAGAGAAATCGTAAAAGAAATTTATACTATCGCCACCTACCAGAAAAGATTTCAAATTTTCCTGGTAGAACTCAAATCCTATTCTTCTCCTACCATTCGGAACCTCCCCCTCTATTTTGAAAAAGAAACTCAATATCCATTCTTTGTTATTACTTCTGACTATAAAAATTATACCTTCGTTCTCGTAGAGAAAATCCGTGAAGATGTGGGAGTGTGGAAGCGGAAGCTGGTGAAACTAAATCTTGATATACACGATGCCCACTACACAGATAAATGGATTCTATCTGAAATTGCTGTTGAAGAAGGACTTCAAGACCCCGTGCGAATTTATAATACCCTCACCCAATCTCTCAACATTGAGAAAGTAACCAAACGGTTTTTCAATGACTACCGAACCTCCTTTTCCGAAGTCAAAAATTTACTTCTTAAACAAATCCCCGATACTAAATGGGCTCATGACTATAGCCTTCAATTACTGAACCGCATTATGTTCCTGTATTTCGTTCAAAAGAAAAGATGGTTGGACAATAATCCCCGGTTTATTACCTACTTCTGGCAAGTCTATAAAAGAGAAAACCAGGGGAAAGACTCTTTCTATGAGAAATGGCTGTCCGTCTTATTCTTTGAAGCTTTTAACAACAAGTTTTTCCCCAAGCCCTATTTCCCCAAAGACATAAATTCTGCTTTGGCTCTTGTCCCTTATCTTAACGGAGGACTTTTCACTCCCAACAAACTTGATGAGAAAATCTTTAAAATTAACGACTCTCTTTTCGAGAAGATATTCGCCTTCTTTGATAAATATAACTTCACTATAAGAGAAGAACTGCCGCTGGAAGTAGAGGTAGCTGTTGACCCTGAGATGATAGGTAAAGTCTATGAAAGTTTGGTCAATATTTCAGAAGAAGCAGACGAAAGAGGCGAAGCGGGAATTTTCTATACTGCCAGAACAGAAATTGATTTTATGTGTCGCCGAAGCCTTGTTGAGTATTTTCACAATCACTTAGATGTTAATAAAGCCCTTATCTATGAGTTTATATTTGCTAAGACAGAGGAAGACAAAAAGAAGGTTGATAAACAAATTTCTCAACATAGGTTATGGGAAAAGATAGAATTACTTCTTGATGAACTTACCGTTGTTGACCCTGCCTGTGGCAGCGGTTCGTTTCTTGTAGGGATGCTTAATATTCTGGCTCACCTCTACAAAAGAACTTATGTTCACCTCAATCGGCAAATGAGCGATTTCGATATCAAGAAATCCATTATTGGTCGCTCCTTATACGGCGTTGATGTAATGGATTGGGCAGTTCATGTAGCTGAGCTTCGCCTCTGGTTACAACTCATAGTAGAAACTGAACTGAAGCCAGAGCAATTGAGAATCCAGCCATTACTTCCCAACCTTTCCTTCAAAATTCGCCAGGGCGATAGCCTCGTTCAGGAGATAGGAGGAATAAATCTTGCCATAAGAGCTGGAACATCAAGTATATCTCCATCTCTTAAAAGAAAGCTCACTAATCTTAAGAACGAGAAACTCAAGTTCTATAATAATGACCCTTCACGCAAGTTTAGAAGTGAATCAATGCTTCTACAGGAGGAGTTAAATATATTCCGTGCCATCCTTGACGACAGAGCATTAAACCTTTTCAATCGCATAAAATCACTACAAAGGATAATGCAGGAAACGCCAAAGCAGATAGAGTTTTTTAAAGATGAAAAGAAAGAAGGAAAAACTAAATTATTCGACCCGAAAGAAAAGATTAAAAAAGAAATTGAAAAATTCAAAGAAGAACTTGAGAATGTAAAATCCGCACGACAGGCTTTAAAGGGAATACATGATAAACCTTTTGTCTGGGATATTGATTTTGCTGAGATTTTCTCAGGAGAAAAAAATGGTTTTGACATAGTTATTGGTAACCCACCTTATGTGAGACAGGAAAAGATTGCTCCTCCACTTATTTCTAAAGAGAAAGTAACAAATGAAATAAAAAGGATATACAAAGATAAACTGGAATCCTCCATCAGGGCTCATTTTGAAAAGCGTCTTCCTAAAAAACTTGATAAGAAAAGCGACCTGTATATCTACTTCTATTTTTATGGCCTTTCACTCCTTAATTCTAAAGGAACCTTCTGTTTTATTACATCCAACTCCTGGCTCGATGTCGGTTACGGAAAAGACCTTCAGCAGTTTCTTCTGGAAAATGTCCATATTAAAGCAATCTATGACAATTCTGCCAAAAGAAGTTTTACTCAGGCTGACATAAATACAATAATAGTTATCTTCTCGGCCCCTC
The DNA here is from genome assembly GCA_027021085.1 of bacterium. Lineage (GTDB taxonomy): Bacteria > CAIJMQ01 > CAIJMQ01 > JAADFP01 > JAADFP01 > JAADFP01. The sequence goes on along the minus strand of JALUVB010000047.1, from coordinate 2,372 downwards.
TGAAACAGAGAGGAGAGGGACTTTCAAATTATGCCAAATTCGTTCTTTTTAAGAAGCCCTTTGAGGATGTATTGACTTCCCGGAATCTAATTGAAATTGAGGAGGTAAAAGATACCTTAAACACTGATTCTTACAGAGTTGTATCTGTTCCTCAGAAGAAATTACTTGAAGAAGGCTGGGAGTATCCCGAAGGCATTACCGAGAAACACAAAAAGGCGTTTAAATTTAATATCGGCAAATACACCGGCAACAAATGGGGTGGGAAATATCTCAGGGCACCGGATATATTCTTTACTATACTGGAGAAGGCAGAAAGATATAAATGGATAAAATATAAAAATGAAAGTATCATTGTTGAAGATGTAACAGATACACTGGAGGAGTGAGAATGCCTTACTCAAAAGAGACGATTAAAAATTTACTGGAAACGATAGAAACAAAACCGGCAAGAGAACTGGAATCTGAGGTATTAGAATTCAAGGAATGGATTACCGATTCAAGAAGACTGTACAAAATGCTTGCCGAGTATGCAGTATGTTTTGCAAACAATAAGGGAGGCACTTTAATTCTTGGAATAAAGGATAATGTGAAGACAAAAGAAAAGGCACTTACAGGATGCTGGGGTTATAACATTAGTGAAATAAAATCTCGGATTTATGAATCAACTGATCCCAGAATACTTGTAGATGTAGAAGAATTTCCTGTTCCGGAATTAAATACAGTGTTATTAATCGTTCACATTCCATCAGGTGTGGGAGTTCACACAACCACTGACGGAACAGCAAAGATTAGAATTGGTAAAGAGTGCAAGCCGATGACAGGCACAATGCGTCAGAGAAGAATGGTAGAACTGGGACTAATAGATGTAACTGCTGAGTTAAGACCTGAATTAACCCTCTCTGATTTAAGTAAGATAGAAATAGAGAGATTGAAATCTATAATAAAAACCAAAAAGCCAGACTCCACATTATTGAAACTCAAAGAAAAGGAATTCCTTGAACAGACGGGAATCATAAAAAATGGCCATCCCACCATAGCAGGTATTCTCCTTATCGGGAAAGATGAGATTATACAGGAACATATCCCCGCTCACGAGGTGATTTACTTGTATATGAAGAACGACATTGAATATGAATTCCGTCGGGATTACAGAAAAGCACTTCTTTATGTTCTGGATGATATTTCCAGGAATATAGAAGCTCGCGGTAGGCTCACTACTGTGAAGATGGGGCTATTTCATTTTGAAATAAAAGACTTCCCTGAATTCACATACAGAGAGGCTATACTCAATGCACTTTTGCACAGGGATTACTCACAAACTGGAGCAGTATTTATCAAGCACTATCCTGATAGAATGGAAATCAGCAACCCAGGGGGCTTTATTGCTGGTATTACTCCTAAAAATATCCTGCGACAGGACTCCAGACCCAGAAACAAACATCTTGCAGAAATACTAAGAAAAATTGGCCTCATAGAAAAGGCAGGGATGGGTGTCAAGAGGATGTTTTATACTCAGCTTGCGTCTGGAAAAACAGAGCCCTCATTTCAAGCAGATGAGCATAATGTTAGGCTAATTATCAGAAACGGGGCAATAGATGAACCTTTCATAAAATTTATCAAAGAAAATGAGCAGAAAGGAAGGGAGATAGGACTTGATGAGCTGATAATTTTGTCTGTATTGAGGCGTCAGAGAGAGATTGCGATTACTTCCGCAGCAGAAACCCTGCAATTAGATATACACAGAACAAGAGAGATTCTTAATCAGATGATAAAGAGAGGATTTCTGGAAAAAAGCGGGGTTAAAAAAGGCTTAATCTATAGGCTGAGTGGCAACCTTTGTAAAAAACTGGGAGAATCTCTCTCTTATATTAGAGAAAAGGGAATTGATGAAATAAGATACCCTGAATTGATTTTGCAATATGTAAAAGAGTATGGAGAGATAACCAACAGGCAGGTAAGGGAGCTATTGGGAGTGGATAAGTTTAAGGCAAGCAGATTGTTGAGAAAACTTGTAGAGGATAAAAAATTAAAAAGAAAAGGATACTATGCTGGAGATTATAAGTATGTGTTGCATTAATATGTTGCAAGATGTTGAAGCTGCAATATCCACTATCTTGCAGTGCAACATAAGATATTGCAGGCCTCTTCTGTTCGGTTTATTTTCGCCAGATATGCGGATGAATAGCGGTTAGATATATGAAATTTTCGGAAATAAAACCCAAAATTGTAAACAACCCTGGCTTTCGCAGCCTGAAAGAGATAAAACAAGCAGGCTACAGGATTGTAAAAGAGCGCGATGGAGATAGCTATTTCCTTGTAAAGCCTGAAGAACTAAAACCTCTGCTTGTAAGGTTAGGAGATATTGCTGAAGT
>JALUVB010000046.1 GCA_027021085.1 bacterium | reverse complement strand
CCAGCAAAAGCTCCTCCAGGTTAACCCCAAGATTCCTGCAATATTTGGGGTCAAGAGCATGTTCTGCATCGATAAAGGCTGCCTGCCCCCCCATTTTTTGCGCGTTTGCAATGATATGCAATGAAAGAGTGGTTTTTCCCGAGGCCTCAGGGCCATAAATTTCTATTACTCTGCCGCGGGGCACCCCTCCCACACCCAGGGCAATATCCAGGGTAAGCGCACCGGTAGGAATAACTTTTACCGGCACATGCGCCCTCGCCTCTCCCAACCTCATTATTGAGCCCTTGCCAAAGCTTTTTTCTATTTGGCTCAGGGCAAGCTCCAGAGCTTTTTTCTTATCCAGATTTTCCATTATCTTTCTCCCTCCTCATCAAAAAACAGGCTTTCAAATTAGCCATTCCCTTATTTATTGTAATTCTTCCAAATTATATCTTCCTATCGGTTTATATTCCGGACCCTCCGGATGCAAACATGATTGGTAAAGAACCACCTCTCTAACTACCATACGGGGGAATCTCGGCAACTTCGTATTCAATACCTCTTTCCACCATCCCTTATCTGCCCTCCTCTTTACCCTCCCCAGTGTTATATGGGGATGATACTTTCTCGCCTCTGGTGATATACCGAATTCTGTTAGACCTCTCTCGATTTTCTTAAAAATCTTCTCGATCTTTTCCTTCCCCTCCCCTATTCCCAACCAGATTATCCTGGGGGAGGAAAGAGAAGGAAATGCTCCCAGGGCACCGGCTGTAAGAGAAAAGGCCGTTACATCCTGCAAGGATTCTGCCAGGGTTTTTTTAATCTTTTCTACCATTTCTTCTTCTATTTCTCCCAGGAATTTTAAGGTAACATGGAGATTTTCTGCCTTCACCCACTTAACTTCTCTTGTGCCCCTCTTTATCTTCTCAAGAAGCCTTGATAGCTCTCCTCTCCACTCTTCCACCGGGATACCAATAAAACATCTCATGCCCTACAACAGTCCAAGAGCAGAAACCAACTACCACGCCTTTCACTCACTATACCGTCCTGCAAATTCCCACCTGCGCAAAGTGTGGCAAAAGGACTTTCTTAAACTGGTTAATTCCGATTTGCCCGCTATAATTATAACAAATAAGAGCTTAATTTACCCGCTTTCGCGGAAAAACCATAACCGAGGAAACCAGTTACTCCTGTTTACTTTTCTTTTTTTCTTCTGGTATTCCCAGGCGCGAGCGTAATGATTTGGAAACGGCGGGAGGAAGTGTGGTAATAACCTTATCCAGTATAGCTTTCTTGAGGTAATCAAAACTGGGAAATACCTTGCGAAATCTGGGTAGTGTCAGGGAAGCCTGGTTGTATATTATGCGGGCCATGGACTCCAGACCTACGTACCGTTCGCTCTCTCCCACTCCCAGATACCAGTAAGCCTGGTACAGCATCCCGAAAAGCAAGTTGTAGATTTCGGGTTCACTTCCTTCCTTCACGGTTCTCAGGAACTGGCGGGAAAGGTAAGCAGGAAGGGTAAGATTTCCCACTTCTCCCGGGTATTTTTCTTTAAGGTATTTGAAATAGTAGTTTACGGAAGAAAGGTTATGCATGGTATAGGAAAGCAATATTACCTGCCTGAGAAAATCCTTATGAGAAGATATTACTCCGACAGAAAGATTTTCCGGGACACTTTTGAGTACCTTTTCGTAATATCTGTTGAGAACTCCCGCCACTGCCAGGTCAGGAGAGGTAATCATTATCTCTCTCTTCCCCACCTTGCGAAACTCTATCCTTCCCTCCTCCAATAGCCGATTAAGAGAAAAGTAAACCATACGCTGGTATTCCAGTCCGCTCAGGGAGGATTTCTTCTTGCCCTCTTCAATCCAGTAAAGTGCGTGTGCTGCTGCTGATTTCCAGTCCAGAGGAACATATTTATCTTCTACTTCTTTCATGTCTTCCGGGATAAGTTTAAATTTCTCCCGCAGGGTTTTTCCCCGCAGGTAGGCTTCAAGTTTTCTGAAGGCAGGAGTTTTTAAGAATATTCTTAAGTCTTTGGGCAAAGAGGCAAAATTGTTCCTGGATACTTTTTCCCAATCTTTGATTATCTCTATGCCTTTAGCCTGGAAAGAATCCACAATTTTCCTGACTTCTTCATCTTTCATTAATGCTCCGTAGGAAGAGTAGCGAATCATCTCATCCAGGGTCACATTTCCCATAGCCTCCTGCATCATCTTAGCCCAGGTCCTCTTGTAATAGGGACTGAACTCATCTACAGAAGCGGAAATCTTATTGAAGTATATCCAGGACAGCTCACGATAAATTTCGGGAGAATGGGGTATATACTTCAGAGCCCTGTCCCTGAGAAGCCTGATTCCCTGGTATACCCAGTTCCACCTTTCTTCCGGGGTGGGAAACTCCACGGAAATATTATAGGCAAGATTCCAGGCATTGAATATCCATATCTGGGGAATCTTGGGCTCCAGCAAGCCAATCCAATCACTAAGCTGGACAAGTTCAAAGTATTTCCCTTCTTCCTGAAGCTTCTGTGCCCTCATCCAGAGAAAGTCAACCAGTATCCCCCGAAATCCTCCCAGGAGAATGGTAGTGAATACAATCTCCGGAGGGAGTTTTTGCAGGGTTTTTTCTTCGGGCAGAGACTGCACCCTTACTCTCTGCGCCTGCAAAAGAAAATTAAGAGAAACGTAAAGAAAAATGAAGGCTACCAGGACAAGTACAATGCTTTTTACTCTTCTATTCATTGTCTCTCCAGATATTTATCATGCTTTACCCGGGCAAAAACCGTTATCTTAGAGTAAAGAATGACCAGATATAGCAGCGCCTTAATCACTACCATAAGATTTCCGCCTGTTTCCTTTCCTTTTTTCCTGGGGAAATGTCCTACTCCTATTTCTTTTACTGCTATTCCCATTATTTTTACTTTAGCCAGCATCTCTGCATTTATGGTGGCTCCCCTGCTTTCCAGGCAGAGCTGTTCAAGCAACTCCTTCTGGATAAGTTTAAAAGCACAATTTATATCTCTCACCTTTATCCCGAATAGGTGGTAGCAGAAAAAGGAAAAAATTCGGGCATATACAATTCTATACCACTTATCCATTCTCTTCTTTCTGTAACCTACTATAATCTGATATTTATCAATGTAGGGCAAAAACAGGGTAAGGTCCCTGATATCAAATTGCCCATCCCCATCCATGAAGAATACCCATTCGTGGCAAGCCCCAGCAAACCCGGAGAGCAGAGCTGCTCCGTAACCATAATTTCTGGCATGAGTGATGACCTTAAGCTTTCCAAGCTCTTTTTTCAGCTGGCCCAGTATTTCCCCTGTCCTGTCAGAACTCCCATCATTCACTACTATAACTTCAAAGGAATAAGAAATTTTCGGCAGGAATGAGAAAAGTTTTTCCACTACTTCCTCAATATTTTCCTCTTCATTATAGGCAGGAATAACCACGGAAACGGAAAATGTTTCGGGAGTTATCATTTCTTATCTTCCTATTTCCTGAAAATTTCTACTATAAGCATCTA
>JALUVB010000045.1 GCA_027021085.1 bacterium | reverse complement strand
TTTCTTCACGAAGAAGGCTTTCTTTACCAGAAAAGAAGATTCAAGCTCTTCACTTTTTCCCGTCTTATGGGTAAATTCAATATAAAAGAAGATAAATTTATCTTCACCCCTCCGGTAAAATTAGCTATTTCATCTCCCAAGCATGAGATTCTGCAAAGCCTGGCAGAGGGTATTCTCAGGGGAGAAAAGCTGCGCCTGCATGGAAACGATGTAATCATTACCTCTATAAATGTTTTACCAAAACCGGTTTTCACAGAGAGAGTTTATGCAAAGATGCTTTCTCCCATCACAGTTTACAGCACTTTCCTTAAGGTGGATGGCTCCAAAAAAATATATCATTACTACTCTCCCAGAGACGATGAATTTAATGAACTTATAAGGAAAAACCTGGAAAAGAAATACTACCTCGTGCACGGGAAAAGCGTTGCCCCCGAGGCAAAATTTAAAATAACTCCTCATAATGTCAAGCACTATCACGAAAAAGCAATTATTTACAAGAAAACCTTTATTAAGGGATGGATGGGAACTTATGAGATAACAGGCGAGCCTGAGCTTATACAGCTTTCCTACGATACAGGCCTGGGAGCCAAAAACTCCCAGGGGTTTGGTTGCTGGGAGATATGGGGAAGAAATGAATAACAAAAAAGTTTCTCCTGAAATAAATCCCCCTCGGATAATTGAAATAAACAAAGAATTTAAAAAAGCCTTAGACCTTTTAGAAAACACCTCTAAAAATCTGCTCATCACTGGGAGGGCGGGAACGGGAAAATCCACTCTTCTTGACTACTTTCGGAAAAAGACAGGGAAAAAGGTGGTAGTGCTTGCTCCCACCGGAGTAGCTGCGGTTAACGTTAAAGGAGAGACTATCCACTCCTTTTTTCGCTTCAAGCCCAATACCACCCTGCAAAAAATAAAAAAGATAAAATCTCAAAAACTCTCCCAGATTTACCAGGAAATAGACACCATAATTATTGACGAAATCTCCATGGTAAGAGCAGATTTACTGGATTGTGTAGATACATTTTTGCGATTAAACGGAAAGGATCCTGATTTACCATTCGGTGGAATACAAATGGTATTTATCGGAGACTTATACCAGCTTCCCCCCGTGGTGCTGAGAAAAGAAAAAGAGATTTTTAACTCCTTCTACAAAAGCTTCTACTTCTTTGCTGCTAAGGTATTTGAACATCTGGATATGGAATTTGTTGAACTACAAAAAGTCTATCGCCAGAAAGATAAGCAATTTATAAAGTTATTAAATGCTATCCGTAATAATACAATCAGCGAAAAAGACCTGGAAATTATCAATCAAAAAGTAAAGCCGGATATAGACCTTGACAATCTTGATTACTATATCTACCTTACTTCAACCAATAAACTGGCTGCGAAAATCAATCATAGCCAACTGGAAAAAATAAATGCAGAGTTGCACGTGTATCACGGGGTGGTGGAGGGAAAATTCGATGAAAAATACCTACCCACTGACCCGGAGCTGAAAATCAAAGTAGGTGCTCAGGTAATGCTTTTGAACAATGACGAATACGGAAGATGGGTGAATGGGACAATTGGCCGTGTAGTAGAAATAATAAACATGGGAGAAACGGAAGAAGATATTATCATGGTGGAACTTCCGGAAGGAAACTTAGAAGAGGTTTATCCCTACAAGTGGGAGCTTTTCCATTTTCAACTTAACCCCAAGACTAAAAACCTGGAAGCAAAAGTTATCGGCCACTTTATTCAGTATCCTTTGAAACTTGCCTGGGCAATAACCATCCACAAGAGCCAGGGGAAGACTTTTGAGCGGGTAATAATAGATGTAAGCGGGGGGATTTTTGCCTGCGGGCAAATTTATGTAGCCTTAAGTAGATGTAGAACACTGGAGGGAATAATCCTTCGCAAACCCATAGAGAAAAAACACATATTCATGGATAGAGCAATAGTGGACTTTATTACTAAGTATCAGTATAAAATCTCAGAAAGAGACCTGCCGGTAGAAGAAAAAGTAAAAATTATTAACCAGGCAATAGCAAAGAATAATCCCCTCAGAATAACCTACCTCAAGCCAAACGACGAAAAATCAGACAGAATCATTAACCCCCTGAGAGTAGGGGAGATGACCTACCTGGACAAGCCATTCCTGGGCGTGGAGGCTTTCTGCTGCGATAGAAAAGATACGCGTGTTTTCCGGGTGGACAGAATCCTTGAAATTTCCCCCTTACACCCCGGGGGTGTAAATAAAAAAAGTTAAGTTATGCCTTCTCGAAAAGAGCCGTTAGTAACTGGAGAAGTTTATCATATCTTAACCAAAAGTATTGCTGGTTTTAAAATATTTAACAACAAAAATGATTTTCTAAGGATAATCAAAGCATTGCAGTATTACCAGGTGGAAAACCATGCCCTGAAATTCTCTCAATTTTTACTTCTTAAGAAAGTTAGAAAGAAAGGATTCCGTAACTCTTTGCCTTCGGATATCTCAGCAAGAGAGAAAAAGCTTGTGCAAATAGTTTCCTATTGTATTATGCCTACCCATCTGCATTTGATTTTGAAACAGTTAAGAAATAATGGAATTACTATTTTTATGGGCAACCTTCTCAATAGTTATAGCCGATATTTCAATACCAGATACAAAAGAAAAGGCCCTTTATGGGAGGGAAGATTTAAAAATATATTAATTAAAAATGATGCATATCTTCTCCACCTTACTCGTTATATCCATTTAAACCCTACCACTGCTAACTTAGTAGAAAAGCCTGAAGAGTGGGAGTTTTCTTCTTATAGAGAATACCTCTCAAGCAGCGAAAAAGAAAAAGGTATATGTGAATATTCTGATTTACTTGAAATTTCAAAAAGTTATTACCAGAATTTTGTAGAGGATAGAATTGCTTACCAAAGAGAACTGCATAAAATAAAGCATCTGATTTTAGAATAAAAACCAGCCCTTACTTTACCAATACTTACACCCCCGGGGTGTAAGCAGGGAGAGGTTTAACCCGAGAAATTTGTAAATAGACTTTCAAAAAAATCGGACTAAAATAGAAGTATGATTAAAAGAAAGTTATTTGCCTAGGTAAAAAACACCTCTCTCAGAAGGAGCTATGCTTATAAACCTGACCCTGGATACCACTTTCACTCTAAACAGGACGAAAATTTATATTATTCCGTTTTACCGAATCCTGGAAAAATCATTTTTTAAATAAAATGAAACAGAATAGAATCGAGAAACAGTAAACGGGGATAGGTATCTTGGTAACCTTTCCGAGTAATGTTGGATTTACAAGAATAAAAATAACCAGCTCTATCTGTCATGCCTGCGGAAGCAGGCATCCAGGAGATGACAGGAGACAGAATACTGAGTTACCATTCACTATTCACTGCTTACTGTTTACCATTTCCTCTTTACACCCCCGGGGTGTAAATATTGGTGGGTTGCGTGGGGGGTATCTCTGCGGGGTTCAGGGCGTAGATGTGGGTGAATAGATTAAGAAAAAATTTTTTGCCAAAATCGTATTTTATGGTAATATGTAAGGTAGAAATGTTTTCGCGTCTATTCTTAA
>JALUVB010000044.1 GCA_027021085.1 bacterium | reverse complement strand
CTTTTTTCTCTATTGACCACTCACCCTGCTGGAGCAAAGTTTTAAGTATGCCTATGATTCTTTCCTCTTTTTTCAGGGCTTCATCCCATTTTTTAAAGGAAAGCAGTTGCACAGCTTCGGGCATCTCTTGCTCAGCCAGTTGCCGCAAAGTTCTTCTCACCGGGAAGGGATAAAAGATGTTTTCTGTCTCGGATAATTGCAGGGTCTGTTTTCTCAGCTTTTCCTGCCTTAATTCCAGCCCTTTGCTCTGCATGGAATTCCGGGCAGTGAGGGTGTCTTTGTAAATTGCCTCTTCCTGCTTGAGGATTTCCTTTAAGGTGAGAAGGGTTTCTTCGTTTTTTTGCTTTTCTGCTTTTTTCCATAGATAGTGGTAGGAAGAGCTCTTTGCCCATTTCCCCTGCGGGGGCTGGTTGTCCCGGGCTGCTACCCAGTATTCAATTTCATCCCCGTCGTTTAGCTGCAGTTTTTTAATATCCCATTCCCAGGTGATGCTTTTCTCCTTTTCTCCTGATAGGGGAAGAGTTTGTACGATGAATTCCTTGCCTGCTTTTTTAGCTTTTAATTGTGCCTCTTCCAGTCCATAATCGTCGCGCAGCAGGGCGGTGATTTCAAGAGTTTTGTCTTCTCCTTCCAGGTCTTTTCCCGGCTTGACTATCTCTACAGAGGGAGGAGAATCGCTCTTCCCTTTCCAGGGGAGGGTAAAAGAAGTAAATTCTTTTTTTGCCTTTTCAATTTTTACCGTGAGAGGTTCTTTTTCTATTATTACCCTGCCTTCTATAGTTTTTCCTTTTACAGTAAGGGGTTGTTTTTTCCCTTTTATCCAGGCTTTTAGTATCTTCTGGTTTACGGTTGCTTCAAATTCAACCCGGAAGCCTTCCGGTATTTCTTTCTCTTCCCACCCTTTCAGCTTGAAGCTCTTTACCCCGGTATAAGGAGGCGGGAAAACGGTACCTTGGATTTGCAGTATTTTAAGAGGTTCAGTAAGTTCTACCCGGTAAAGGGGAGACTTAAATCTTAGGGTGATTACCTGGTATTTAAAAGGTTTCTCTAAGTTTTTGAAAATGTAAGAGAAATGAGAACCGGAAAATTTCATGAAGTTTTCTTCTTTGCCTCTCTTTATCTTTACAAAGGGGGGAATCTCCTTTCCAGGTATTGCTTGTACTATCAGGTCTTTCCCTTTTTCAACTTTTACATTTCCTGGAGTAATTTTTAGTTTATAGGAAACAGGTGCAGGTATATTGTTTAAGGGAGAAAAGAAAAGAAAAATTATCCCACTCAGTATACTCATTGATATGTTGGTTCGGATAAGCAATCTCCGCCGGAAAGCATTCACAAGTTTCCGGGGTGAGAAGGAGGACAGTGTTTTAATCCCTTCTCGGACTATTAGCCTCTGGAATAGTATGCCTTTTTCCTTTCCCAGCTGGAGGGCATTTATCACTTTATCTTTTTCCCCTTCCACCCGGTCTATCAGGAAGGCAACCCTATCCAGTTTATTTCGCGGGTAAAATAAAGTGAAGAAGGATAATATTATGCCAGAGGGCAATATAACAACGAGCGGTAATGTAGAAGGAAGAGAAAATTTAAATAATCTGCCCAGGAAAAAAAAGAATACGAATACAAGCAGAGAAAAGAAGTAAGTGTAGAGAAAAAAATCTTTTGCCCTTTCCCGGCGTAAGGATTTTTCTACTGTCCTGAGTTTCCTTATGAACTCCTTATAGTCTCCCACTTTTTTTATTGTACTCCTTTTTCTGCTGCAGGGAAAAGAGCCATTTGTCCAGGTCTTTCTCAATAAGGGGTTTTGCTTCCTGCCAGGAGTTTGCAGGGATTTTTTTATACCCCCTGAAGAAAAGACGGATTCCAGGGGGTAGGGTAGTGCAGTGTTCTCTTGCCCAGTTTCGTATGATTCTTCTTATGCGATTTCTTTTTACCGCATTACCGCAGGATTTAAAGGCAGTAATAACTATTTTGGGAGAAGAGTTCTCGTCTTCTATTTGCCAGATAATTTCTACGTACTCTCCCCTCCTTCTCTTTCCTTTCTTTTTGAGCTCTCCTATCTCTTTGAATTTAAGAGTAAACAGTTTCATTAAAAGATTTTAGCATGGAAATCGGTAAGTTGATAATACTCAGGTTTCTTGGTAAAATCTCTATTAACATGGGCAAGTTGACAAGCAGGGTCTTAGTGTTAAATCGTTACTGGCAGGTAGTGAATATTTCCACGGCGCGGAGAGCTTTTTGCCTCTTGTTTGTAGGAGCAGCCAAGGCAGTAGTAGATGATGGAGAAGGTTTTCAGACTCTTGGCTTTGAGGAATGGGTGGATTACTCCCTGCGTAACCTTGATGGCGAAGATACGGTTGCTACAGTGCGCTGGATTTTGAGAATCCCACGGGTTATCCTGCTTTCTCACTATACCGGTTATCCCTCGTTGACGGTAAGGCTCACGCGTAAGAATGTATACAAGAGGGACAATTATACATGCCAGTACTGTGGAAAAAAGTTTTCTCCTGAATTTTTGAATATAGACCATGTTATTCCTCGCTACAGAGGGGGTAAAACCACCTGGGAAAATGTGGTGTGTTCCTGCCTATGGTGCAATCTGAAGAAGGGAGGAAAGACCTTGAAAGAAGCGGGCATGAAGCTTCTCAAAAAACCTCGTGCTCCCCTTCGTTTATCTATTCATCAGGATGAAGTAGTAGAATTTGCTCATCCTTCCTGGAAGCATTTTATTGATGTTTCGCAATGGAAAGTAAAAGTAGGGGAAGAAGATGCCTGGAACTAAAATGAAAGTGAATCAGGGTAGCGATAAAATTTACAAAAGGGTAAAATGTTCTTACTGCAGAAAAGAAATTGCCTGGAAGAAAGGAGGTCCTTTGCCACCCTATTTCCCGTTTTGTTCTGCACGCTGTAAATTGGCCGATTTAGGGGACTGGCTGGAAGAGAGATACCGTATAGAAGAATATTTTAGCAGGAGGGAAGCGAATGATTAAAATGCGGGTGGTGGGTGTGACTCTGGACCCGGTTACCAACGTTCCCATTATTATCCTCAAGGACCAGAAAAACGAGAAAACGCTTCCCATATGGATAGGTATTTTTGAGGCAAGTGCAATTGCTGTAAAACTGGAAGGGATTCAAACCCCGCGGCCCCTTACACATGACCTGTTAAGAACTATTATAGAAAGTTTCAATGGTAAAGTTTCCCGTATAGTCATAAATGATTTAAAAGATAATGTTTTTTATGCTAAGATTCTAATCAGGTTGGGAAGGAAGACGATAGAGATAGATTCTCGTCCGAGTGATGCCATTGCCTTAGCCCTGAGAACCCAGTCACCAATATATATTAATGAAGAGGTTATAACTAAGTTGCAGAAAGAAGAAGTAGAACCATCGAGAAGTGAGGATATTAAGACCCTTCTGGAGTCGCTTGACCTGGAAGAGTTGGGAAAGTACAAGATGTAATGGGAAAGATACCGGTAATTTTAGCGGAAGGGAAAACCCTGCCTGAAGTCTGGGAGAAGGCATTGCTGGAAACCTGGTGGAATGGGGTAGCTTTTCGCACCGAATATGATAGAGAACAGGATCCTCCTTCCCGCGATGCAACCGTGGTTATGGTAATACACGAACCCTTTGCAGAGCCCCGCATTCATCGTGCCTTCCCGGGTGGGCTGGAAGACCTGGAGGTATATACGCAGGAAGTGGTGGAGGGGATTCATGATAGTTGGATTGCTCCTGAGGAAGGGAAGTGGAGTTATACATACCACCAGAGGTTATTTGCCTATCCTGCCGGGGACGAAATAATCAACCAGATGGAAAAGGCAATGGAAAAACTTATTTCTGTTCCTTATACGCGTCGAGCGCAGGCTATTACCTGGAACCCTGCCCTTGACCCGGAGAGCGATGACCCTCCCTGTCTCCAGAGATGCTGGTTCAGGATTTATGAAGAAGAAGATAAGAAGAAAAAGCTCATGCTGAACACCCACTGGAGGTCCAGGGACGGGTATAAGGCAGCTTTTATGAATATATTTGCTCTTACTATTTTGCAGAAAAAAGTGGCGGAGGAACTTTCCCGCAGGACGGGAGAAACTATAGAAGTGGGAAGATACGTGGATATATGTGACAGTTTTCACATTTATGGGTCTTATTTTGAAGAGTTTGAAGGTTTCCTTAAGAGTGTGGAAAGGAGGAGTTTCGCAGAGAGAACCTGGGAAACTTCCTTTGCAGAACCAATTTTTGAGGAAACAAGGGAAAGATTAAATAAGGAGGAGAGAAATGGGTAAAGGGTTAAAAGTTATTACTATTTTGATTTTCCTCTCCACTCTTGGGGTGCTCTACTTTACCTCAAAGATTATCACCGAGCTTATTGCAAAGAGAGAGAAGGTTAAAAATTTGACTCTTCAAGTGAAATCGTTGGAAGAGGAGAGGGATAAACTGACTGCACAGGTAGATTCCCTCACCCAGGCTAATAATAGGCTGGAAAGGGACCTTGCCTCACTCCGTCAGGAAAGAGACCGTTTGGTCTCGGACCTCAACAATGAGAGGGAAAAAGTCAGAAACCTGAACAGCCAGATAGCGGAGTTAAACAGGGTAAAAAGTTCGCTTCAATCGCAGGTGTATTCCCTGCAGGGAAAGGTCCAGGATGTTAATCAGCAATTGGCACGTCTGGAGCAGGAGAAATCTCAGTGGGAAGATGCTGCCAAGAAAGCAGAAAAACAGATTGGCATTTTGAAGAAAAAACTTGCCCAATATACAGGAGAGACGGAGCAAACACGGGGAGAAACAAAACTTGTCCCGGAAATAGTAAAGAAATCCACGGGCACGGTTCTGGATTTCAGGGCCCCGGGAATAGTAGCAATGAAATTTACCGGGAGCGTGCCACTTACTCCGGGTACCACTCTTTATGCTTTTCGCAATGATAAGGTAATTGGCAAAATAACCGTCAGAGAAGTATATTCAACCCTCGTGGTGGCAAAGGCTGATTATGCAAACCTGGGAGAATCTCTCTCCAAAGACGATGTATTGAAAATTACCCGGTGGGTTTCAGAAAAGGAAGGAGGTGAATGATGGTAGGAGAAAATTTCTTAACAGAAGAAGAAGTTCTTAAGGAATTAAAAGTTAACAAGGCTCAGCTGGAAGAATTTATAAGGTCAGGTAAAATCCTTCCTTCTTACCAGGAAGGGCAGAGGAAATTCAAGGCTACGGAAGTGGAGAACATAAAAGTTTCGCTTGCTGCGAGCCCTCCACCCCCCATTACTACCCCTTCCGCGGGGACGCCTCCTCCCGTGGAATCAGCTCCGCCGACTTCGCAAGTGGATGATGCAGGGTCAACCAGGGTTATCGAGCCTCCCAAGAAAACGCCTAAATTGAAAGTTAAGCAGCAGACTCCGCCACCCACAGAAAAACCCGGCTTCCTGAAAGAACCTCCAAAGAGAAAGGCGGGTGCTCCTCACGTAGGCAAATTGAATGGAATTCTCCTGATTGTTTCTTTACTCATTTTACTTCTCTCGCTGGGAAGCCTTTATTTTACCTGGAAGGGTAATGCACTGCCCAATTTTCTTCTTACCTTGTTGAATACTATCTCCCAGTTGGGCGGATAGTGACAGATTAACAAGCAGGTAAATAGGGCTTAGAGTTTACCCTGTTTCTGTGAGGGTTAGCTTGTTTAAAATTAATTGCGGGAATTTTTCCGGGAGTGTAGGAGAATTCTGGCAAAAAGCAAAAGAAGGGGATATAGATATACTTCAATTACCTCTTTTCCCTTACATTTCACAATACCGGAAATACCTGCTGAATCTTTCCCAGTTAAACCTTAGCAAGGAAGGAGGGGATATCTCCACCTTTTCCTCTCTTTTGCTCTGGAAGTCCTCTCTTTTGCTTCCCCTTTCTTTTCCCGTGCTGGAAGAGGAGGAATCTTCCGCTTTGTGGGAAGAGAGAGAAAAGGAATATGGTAAGATTGTCAAACTTGCGGAAGTTTTAAGAATCAGAGAGGAGGAAGAAAAGGATTATTTTGCCGCTGGTTTCTGGGAAGGGGAAGAAGAGGAAGAGGAAACACTGGAGGTAGGGATTGTAGAATTGATGGAAGCTTTTTCCCGCATACTGCAGTCTCTTTCCCGGGAAGAAGTAATGGAGGTAGTGGGAGAGAGCCATACAGTGGAAGATAAGATAGAATTAATTCTTCAATACCTGGGAAATAAGAAGAAAGTAAAGTTCTTTTCCCTCTTTCTTAAGGCGGAGAGCAAGTTGGAGATGGTGGTAACTTTTCTTGCCCTTCTGGAGCTGGTAAAAAGAAGAACCGTGAAAGTTTACCAGAAAGTGCCCTTTGGCGAGATACTGGTAAGAAAATTAGATGCTTTCCCGGGTGTAGTACATGAATGAGCTAAATTTAAAAGGGGTTGTAGAGGCGCTTCTCTTTTCTTCCTCTTCTCCTCTTACCCTGAGGAAGATGGCAGAGATATTGGAAGTCCCTTGCAAGGAGATTAAAAAACCCCTGTTAGACCTTATGAAAGATTACCAGGAAAACGGCAGGGGGGTGATTATCAGGGAAGTGGCAGGCGGGTATAAGATATTTACACGCCCGGAATTTGCCTCTTTTATAAGCAAACTGAAAAAGAATAAAAAAAGGCGGCTTTCCCGTCCTGCCCTGGAAACTCTGGCCATTATAGCCTACCGTCAGCCTGTCACGCACGGAGAGATACAGGAAATCAGGGGGGTTGAGGTAAGGGCTATCCTTCATAATCTCCTGCAAAGGAAACTTATCAGGGTGGTGGGGAAGAAAAAGGGAGTGGGGCATCCGCTTCTCTATGGTACCACAGAAGAATTTTTGCACTACTTTGGCTTGAAATCGTTAGAAGAGCTTCCCCGGGTGGAAGAATTATGTATGGAGGTAGAATGAAACTTGAAGACTTGAGAAAGTTAGTAGACAAGGTGGACGAAGATATTCTTGCTCTTTTGAACAAAAGGGCTTCTCTCTCCAAAAAAATAGGAAAGATTAAAAATGAGAAGAATCTCCCTATTTTTGACCCTAAAAGAGAAGAGGAAGTAGTGAGCAAAATAATCGAGAAAAACAAGGGGCCTCTAAACGATAAACAAATTAGAAGCATATACAGGGAAATTTTATCCGTAAGCAGGAGTTTACAGAAACCTTTGAGCATAGCATATCTGGGCCCTCAGGCTACTTTTACTCACCAGGCAGCTATTCAAAGATTCGGCTCTGCGGCAGAGTATATTGCAGTGAGAAGCATAGAGGCTGTATTCAGGGAAGTAGAGGGAGAGAGGGCAGAATTTGGCGTGGTTCCCATAGAGAATTCCACGGAAGGAGTAGAAACTCATACCCTGGATATGTTTGTGGAGTCAGAGCTCCTTATCTGTGATGAAGTTTTTCTCAGGATTGTGCATAGCCTTCTTTCTTTCGGTTCTCTTAATGAAATCAAGCAGGTGTATTCTCATCCCCAGGCTCTGGCACAATGTCGCGGATGGCTGGAAGAAAATCTCCCTGCGGCTGAGATAAAAGCTGTGTATTCTACGGCAGGTGCGGTGGAAAAGGCTCTCTCTGACCCAACCTCTGCAGCTATAGCCAGTCACCTGGTAGGTGAGATTTATGGTGTTCCTGTAATAGCCAGGGGTATTGAGGACAAGGCATTTAACTTTACCCGTTTTTTAGTGATTAGCAGGGAGGAATCTCCCCGGACAGGCAAAGATAAAACGTCGTTGATGTTTGCGGTAAAGGATGAGGTGGGAGCTTTATTTCACACTTTAGAGGCGTTCTGGAAATTCGGCATAAATATGAGTAAGATAGAGTCGCGTCCCTCCCGCAGAAAAGCATGGGAATATTACTTTTTTGTGGATTTAGAAGGACATAGAGAGGATAAAAAAATTAAAGATGCCCTTGAAGAGTTGAAAGCACGGGTTACCTTCTTTAAAATATTGGGCTCTTACCCCCGGAGAGAAAGAAAATGATAGAAAAACTAATCAGGAAAGAAGTCAAGAACCTTCTTATCTACGAACCAGGGAAACCACTGGAGGAGGTGAAGAGAGAATTGGGGTTGAAAGAGGTTATAAAGCTTGCTTCTAACGAAAATGCCCTGGGGCCTTCGCCTCTTGCCGTGCAGGCTTTACAAGATGCTTTAAATAATATTCATCTGTATCCGGAGGGAGGAGGGTATTACCTGAGGAGGAAGCTTGCCCGGAAATACGGGCTGGATATATCCGAGATTCTCCTGGGAAACGGCTCTGATGAAATAATACGCATGATAGTAGAGACCTTTTTAAATCCGGGAGAGGAGATTATCACCGGCGACCCCGCATTTGTAATCTACAAGATAGCCTGTGAAGCAATGGGTGGTGAGTGCATATGTGTTCCTTTAAAAAATTTCACCTTCGACCTGGAAGCGATGTTGGAAAAAATTACTGATAAAACGAAGTTAATTTTTATTGCCAACCCCAATAATCCCACCGGGACCATGGTTGAAGAAAAAGAAGTAGAAGAATTTCTGCGCCGGGTGCCTCCTGGTATCCTGGTGGTATTTGATGAGGCTTACTATGAGTACATCGAACGGGAAGATTATCCTGATAATCTGAAGAGAATCCAGAGGGGAGAACCAGTGATTGTTTTGAGAACTTTCTCAAAAATCTATGGGTTAGCCGGCCTGAGAATAGGTTATTGCATGGCAAGTGGGGAAGTGGTAAGTGCTTTAAACCGGGTACGCCAACCTTTCAACACCAATTCCCTGGCTCAGACAGCTGCTTTCTTTGCCCTGGATGATGAAGAACATATAAGAAAAAGCAGAGAAATGGTAAAGGAAGGGAAAAAATACCTGTACGGGGAATTTGAAAGGATGGGATGGGCATTTGTCCCTTCCGAAGCTAATTTTATTCTGTTGAATGTGGGAAAGAAAGGAAGAAGTGTTTTCCAGGAGCTTTTGAGAAAAGGGGTAATAGTTAGAGCAATGGACGGCTATGGATTGCCGGATTGGATAAGAGTAACCGTAGGGACTCCTCAGGAGAACGAAAAGCTCATGCAAGCTCTTATTTCCTGTGTTTGATTTTTCACTCTTATTAAAGTAAAATGGAAGTTCACTCAGTAGGGTGATTAGAACCCTGTGGGTCTATAAAAGGTGGGGGATTTTGATATAAAATTGGGTAGGGGATAAGGGCTTAGTATGGGTTGCGGTTGTGTGGAATTTAAGGCGACAGGGTTGCAGGTTTCTGGGGCTGTGGCGCAGTTGGGAGCGCGTCTCCTTGGCGTGGAGAAGGTCGGGGGTTCGAATCCCCCCAGCTCCACTGTTATAACCAAACTACAACAGAGAAATGCGAGAAAGTAACATGGTAGATAGGGAGATTTGAAAATGCAAGCTTTGCGGTGTTGTCAAAGACAGCTATTTTGAGGGAGGAAAATATGGATGTAAATTTGACAGGTGTGAAAGTGGACTTAACGCCGGTAATGGAAGATTACATTTACAAAAAACTTGTTAAACTGGAGAAACTTTATCCTAAAGTTTTGAATTGCCAGGTGATTGTGAAGCAAGAGAGGTACATGTGGCATGTAGAAATGAACCTGGACGTAAAGGGTTCTTTCCTGAATGCGCGGGGAAAGGGAGAAGACTTTTACGCTGCAGTGGATGAGACAAAAGCAAAACTTATGCGGCAGCTTAAAAGTTTTAAAGGGAAGAAATTGTCCCAGCATCACCGGGAAAATGCAAAACATGAATTAGGAGTAATGAAATGAGATTAACCGAGTATATCAATCCAAAATGTGTATCTGTGGACATGGAGGTGAAAGGCAAGGATGAGGCGCTTGAGTTCCTGGTAGGGCTTTTGCTGCAGGGAGGAAGCATCACGGCTGCGCAAAAAAAAGAAATAATAAACATTTTGAAAAAGAGGGAGGCACTTGGCTCTACCGGTGTTGGTTATGGGGTGGGAATTCCGCATGGTAAGTGCTCTTCAATGGATAAGATTGTATTAGCCATAGCAGTGTCTAAAAAAGGGGTGGATTTTGACAGCCTGGATGGCAAGCCGGTGCATATATTTTTCTTGCTTTTAGGACCTGAAGGAACTCCCACGGAGCACCTTAAGGCACTTGCCCGCATAGCCCGGTTTTCCAAGGATAGGAATTTCAGGGAGAGAATTGTAAAAGCTGAAACCCCAGAGGAAATATTGAAAATAATAAAGGAGAGAGAAGATAAGGAGTTAGCATGAGAGAAATTATAATTGCCGGGAACTGGAAAATGTATAAAGCCAGGGGAGAGGCTGAGCTTCTTGCTGCAGAAATAAGGGATGGCATAACGAAGAGGGATAATGTGGAGATGGTGCTGTTCCCGCCTTTTACTTCCCTGGAAAGCGTGGGGAAAGTTTTAGAGGGGAGTTTTGTCCAGCTGGGAGCCCAGAATATGTTTTACGAAAAGGAGGGGGCTTTTACCGGGGAAATATCTCCCTTGATGCTAAAGGCGGTTGGTTGTAAGTATGTAATCCTGGGACATTCGGAGAGAAGAAAGTACTTTCAGGAAACTGATGAATTTATTAATCGCAAACTCCATGCGGCATGTGAAAACGGGCTTATTCCCATTCTCTGCGTGGGAGAAAATTTGGAAGAGAGGGAAGAAAATAAAGCGGAAGAGGTGGTTGCAAAGCAGTTAAAGGGGGGGCTTAAAAATTGGGAAGGAAAGGAAAAGGTGGTAGTGGCCTATGAGCCGGTATGGGCAATAGGCACTGGCAGGACTGCTACTCCGGATATAGCCGGTAACATGCATTCTTTTATTCGAAGCATACTTGGCGAGTTGGTGGGAGAGTTGGCAGAGAAAATCAGTATACTGTACGGAGGAAGTGTTAAACCGGGTAACGTGGATGAGCTTATGAGAGAAGACGAGATTGACGGGGTTTTGGTAGGTGGTGCTTCTCTTAAGGCGGATTCTTTTATCAGGATATATAATTTTTCATTTTAGTAGTAACTTATCGGAAGTAATTAGAAGGAGGTAAAAATGGCTCTGGTAACATTGAAGGAAATATTGGAAGATGCAGAAAAAGGAGGGTACGCAGTAGGGGCGTTTAATGTAGTTAATATGGAAACTGCACAGGCCGTATTTTCTGCTGCAGAGGAAGAGAGAGCACCTCTCATAGTTCAGATTACCGAGACTACAATTGGTCAACCGGGTAAAGTTACCTATACTCCCCTGGATGATCTCATGGGGATAGTTAATGTCCTGGCTAGGAAAGCTACTGTCCCGGTGGTTATTCATGAAGACCACGGCAGGAGTTTCCTCTCCTGTAAAAGGTGTGTGGAAGCGGGATTTACCTCTGTGATGCGGGATGGCTCTCTTAAAGCAGATGGCAAGACTAAAACCAGTATAGAAGAGAATATTGAAGAGACTAAGAAGGTAGTAGAATATGCCCGGCAGCAATCCAGGTATATCTCCGTGGAAGGAGAAATGGGAACACTGGGCGAAGTTACAGATACTATGACCCAGGAAGAAAGGAAATCATTGCTTACCCAGCCTGACGATGCTAAAAGGTTCGTGGAGGAAACCGGCGTGGATGCTCTGGCCATTGCTTTTGGTACAAAGCACGGTCCTTACCGGGGAAGGCCGATAATTGAGCTGGATGTGATTAGAGAGGTAAAGGATGTGGTGGGAATTCCCCTGGTAATGCACGGGGGAACGGGTGTGCCGCCGGATATAGTGAAACAGGCTGTTAAATTGGGAATAAGAAAGATTAATATTGATACTCAAATCAGGATGGCTTTTGAAAGAGCTATAAGAGAGATAATGAGTGAGAAGTGGAACAAGTATATCGCGGAAATGGAAGAGACCCTGGAACTGGGTGAAGAAGCAATGCCGCCCAAGTACGATTTAAGAAAGCTTCTCGGTCCGGCCAGAGATATTGCCAAGGAGACAATTAAAGCTAAAATGCGGCTGTTTGGCTGTTCCGGAAAAGTATAGATGCGGGAAATCCGCCTATGTGAATAATAAAAGGGGATTTTTGCGCCTGCCTTGAGGATGAGATTTGAGGAAGGAATGCTGGAAAAAGAGATTAGAGTGGGTAACCCTCTGGGGCTGCATGCTCGGCCTGCGGCAAAGTTTGTAAAACTTTCGCAGAAGTTAAATTCAGAGGTGTACCTGGAGAAAGAGGGAGAAAGGGTGAATGGGAAGAGTATTTTAGAGATTATGATGCTTGCTGCGGAGCAGGGTGATTTGGTGAAACTCATCGTGGATGGTGAAGACGAAGAGAAGGGAATAGAAATACTGGGGAGCTTTTTGGCGGGAAAAGATGAAACTTAAAGGAATTCCTGTATCGCCGGGTGTGGCAATTGGGGATGCTTTTGTTTTAAAAAGCGAAGTTATCTCTGTCCCTGCTTATCGCATAAGCGAGTCAAAGGTACCCCAGGAAGTTAAGAAATTCTTTGATGCTATCCTGAGTACAAAGAGGGAGTTAAGGAAAATACAGGAGAGGGTTGCCGCGGACCTGGGCGGAACCTATCCTGAAATATTCTCTGCTCATCTCCTTTTCCTGGATGATCCTATGCTGGTGGAGGGAACAGTTGAGTTGATAGAGAAGGAAAAGTGGAATGCGGAAAAATCGTTTGATACTGTAGTCAAAAAGGTTTTACATTCCTTTTCCTCCATACCCGATGAATATCTCAGGGGAAGAGCATTAGACCTCAAGGATGTTGCCCGGAGAGTCTTGAAAAATCTGTTGGGTAAGGGGGAGGAGAGTCTCTCTGACCTGAAAAGGAAAGCCATAGTAATATCATACGACCTTTCTCCTTCCCAGACGGCCTCTCTTGACCGGGATAGAGTGCTGGCGTTTGCCACAGATGTAGGAGGCAGGTCTTCTCATACTGCTATTATGGCGCGTGCTCTGGCTATACCTGCTGTGGTGGGGCTGGGGGATATTTCCAGTAAAGTAAAGAGTGGTGACCTGGTCATTGTGGACGGAAACAAGGGTGTAGTATTTGTTAATCCTGCCAGTGAAACGTTAAAAAGCTATACTCGCAAGAAAAGACGAATGGTTTACCTGCAGAAGGTGCTTTCCCAACTTAAAGATTTGCCGGCTGAGACTCTGGACGGACATCGGGTCAAGCTTATGGCCAACATAGAATTGCCCAAGGAAGTGGAAAACCTGGCAAATTACGGGGGGGAAGGAGTGGGACTTTTCCGTACAGAATTTCTCTTTCTTAACCGCGAGGTTCTGCCTTCCGAGGAGGAGCAATTCGAAGTTTATCACTACGTAGCCAGCAAAGTTTATCCGGAGCCGGTGGTTATCCGTACCCTGGACCTGGGAGGAGATAAGTTTGCTTCACCCCTGGAAATACCCAAAGAAATAAACCCTTTTATGGGGTGGAGGGCCATAAGGTTTTGTTTAGCCCGGAGGGATATTTTCCTTGCCCAGCTAAAGGCGATTCTCAGGGCGGGAAAGAAGGGAAACGTGAAACTGATGTATCCCATGATTTCCTCTATAAATGAACTTCGCCAGGCCAATCATTTCCTGCAGGAAGCAAAGGAGATATTGCAGAAAGAGGGTAAAGATTTCTCGCGGGATATAGAAGTAGGAGTAATGATAGAGACTCCCTCTGCGGCAATTATTTCTGATTTCCTGGCGGATGAAGTTGCCTTCTTCTCTGTGGGCACCAACGATCTTATCCAGTATGCTATGGCAGCAGACAGGGGCAACGAAAAGATTGCTCATCTCTATCAACCAGCACACCCGGCTATTTTAAGGCTTCTTAAGCATATAATCGATACCGGGCATTCTATGGGTATTCCTGTAGCCATGTGCGGAGAGATGGCAGGGGATATTCATTATACCCAGCTTCTTTTAGGCATGGGATTAGACCAATTCAGTATGGGTCCTGTGGCTATTCCGCAGGTAAAACAAGTAATTAGAAGTGTAACTTACAAAGAGACCAAGGAATTGGTGGAGAAGGTTTTGAAATGTTCTACACAGGAAGAGGTGAAAAAGATTCTGGAAAAAGCTAATCAGCCCTTCCTGAAATTTTTCCGGAGGGATGGAAGATGAACGATTTAATAAAAGATAAAATCGCTTCTTTTGATAAAAAGGGAATGGAAAAGCTCATCAGGGAGTTTCCCCGGCAGATTTCCTGGGTTAAAGACAATCTGACAATAACATCTTTCCCTTACAAGGATTTCAACAAGATAATGATAAGTGGGCTGGGAGGCTCTGCTATTGCCGGAGATATTCTTGCCGGCTATCTGAGGGACGAGTGCCCTTATCCTATATATGTGAATCGCAGTTACACCATACCTAAATGGGTGGATGAAAAGACACTCACTTTTTTAATCAGTTATTCGGGCAACACAGAAGAGACTTTATCCAGTTTCCATAAAGCAAGAGAGCAGAAATCCCAGGTTATAGGAATTTCTTCGGACGGAGAACTAAAGAGATTATGCGAAGAGGAGAATCTCCCGCTTTTGGAAGTCCCTCCCGGATTCCCTCCTCGTGCTGCCCTGGGATATCTCTTTTTCAGTTTGCTTTCCGCTCTGAATGCTTTAGGTGTGTGGAGTAGTTCCGGGGAAGTAAAAGAAACACAGGAAATGCTCTCAGAGCTTTCCCGGGAGTTTTCCCCCGGAGAGCCTTACAATCTTGCCCTGAATATTGCCCAGGAAATTAAAGGCTCGATTCCTATTATTTATTCCACTTCCGATTATTTCTATAGTGTGGCCATGCGCTGGAAAACCCAGATAAATGAGAACGCAAAAAATCCCTGTTACTGGTGCGTATTTCCTGAGCTGGACCATAACGAGATTATGGGGTGGGAGGGAGTAGAAAACAGCGTTTTTTCCATTATTTTACTCATGGATGAAAAAGAAGATTCCCGCATGTGCCAGAGAATAGAAAACACTATAAAGGTAATAGGCGAGGAAAGAATAAAAGTGATAAAAGTCTATTCGCGGGGCGAAGGGCTTCTTGCACGCATCTTTTCTCTCATCTACATAGGAGACTGGGTGAGCTTATACCTGGGAATCCTTAACCAGGTTGATCCTACCGAGATAAAAAGTATTGATAAATTAAAAGCAATGATGAAAGGAGTTTGATAATGATTGCCCTTTTGCTCAATGCAGGATATGGAACACGGCTTTATCCTCTTACCCTGAATTTTCCCAAGGGATTGCTTAAAGTAGGAGAAAGAAGTATCTGTGATTACCTGTTGGATAAATTGAAAGAGATAGGGGTGGATGAGATATACCTGGTTACCAATGCCCGTTTTTATCCTGCTTTCAAAAGGTGGGGGGAAGAAAATAAAGTATCCGTGCTTAGCGATGAAACCGACGGCCCGGAGAACCGCCTGGGAGCAATAAGAGATATTCAGTTTTTCCTGGAAAAAATAAAGCCTTCCGATGATGTACTGGTTCTTTCCGGGGATAATCTCTTTGATTTTTCCCTGAAGAGTCTGTATGAAACTTTTCAGGAACACGGGAGAAAGCATTTTACCGTGGGCCTTTTCAGGATGGAAGAAGAGGAAAGGATAAAAAGCTACGGGGTGGTGGAATTGGGGGGAAACGGAAGAGTGATAAGATTCCAGGAAAAGCCAGAAAAGCCGTTCTCTGACCTGGCTTCTATTGGTATTTATATTTATCCCCGGGGTA
>JALUVB010000043.1 GCA_027021085.1 bacterium | reverse complement strand
GATATGAGAGTATTAGAAAAAATACCAGAGAAGGAAATTATAGAGGCTTTGCTAAACGAGTATAAACGAAAACTGATACTTTATCGACTGACAGACGAACGGTTACAAAATAAATATAAGATGAATTTTGCCACCTTTGAAAATTCTCATATCGTCAAAAAGAAAGGTTATTCCTGGGAGGTAGAAAAGGATTCCATGGAATGGGAGCATGCAGTAGATGGAATCAAAACGTATCTAAAAAAAATACAAGAACTTGAAAAATTGCTTTGATTGATAGTATTATCAATGAAATTTATCAGATTTCTTACGAATATGGTTTTGATGTTTTTCTCATAGATAGAACAGAAAACACAGCCTTGATAAGATTTGGCTTTACCCCTCAAATCTTTTTCCAGGTGTATATAAATATCATAAAGGAGAAATTAAATTTCGCTCTTGTAGTAGGGGATGAGAGAATATATGGTTTTGACGGCGAAGGAGGTAGATACCACAAACATCCTTTCAACTCTCCACAATCTCATTTATTTACATCTGAAAAAAAAGAATTACATGAATTTATTAGAGATTCCCTTGAGATTTTAAAGGAGAAAGGACTGATATAATCTCAGCCACATCTTCGGCTGAAATATCCTGAAGGCAGGGGAAGTCTCTGCATTTTTCTCTCTGTGTATCGGAACAAGGAGAACAGGGGTATTCCCGGTAAATTATCTTTACTCTCTTACCCTGGGGACCCCAGATATGGGGAGAAGTAGGCCCGAAAATAGCCAGGGTGGGAACTCCGAGAAAGGCAGAGAGGTGAGTCACACCGGAATCATTTCCCAGGAAAATTTTTGCCTGCAAAAGAATCTGTTTAAGCCGGGATAGAGAGGGATTAAATATCACTTCACAGGTTTTCTCCCAGTAAGAAATTTCTCTCGCTTCTGCTTCCCCTAAAATAACTTTTACTTTCCCCGCTGGTAAGAGAAGACTTATTAATACACGGAATTTTTCTTTAGGCCATCTTTTCCATTTCCCCCCACTTCCCGGATGAATGAGGATGGCATTCCCACTATTTTTCCATATGCCGGGAAAAGGAATGATTCTTTCTCCCCCCAGTTTTTTAACAGGTTCAAATAAGCATTCTGTTAGGTGAGAGGAAAGTGTGGTTCTATCCACGGGTAAGGTAAGCAGCCGTTCTTTTAAAATTCCGGCGAGGATGCAATTCACCCTGTCCCGGGATGGTGCATAGGAGATAACAAAGTCGTGTGAGTTTATGAATTCTCTTAAACCAGGGGGTAGGGGATTACCGGAAAAAAGGGGCAGAAGTTTTAGAGAGTCCATCGCCTCCCCTCCATTGACAAGGCCAAGCTCCCGGGCAAGGTTAAGCAAATTGCCGCGGGTGAAAAGGTTTACTTCAAAGCCTTCTTGTTTGAGCGTGTAAAGGATGGGGAAGGTAAGCACTAAATCTCCCAGTGTGCCCCAGCGTAGAATTAGAACTTTTTTCATGTAGCAGGAATAATCTTGCTCAGGAAGTAAAGGGAAGAAAGATAGTAAATGTAGTCCCGCGATTTATCTTGGATTCCACTCTTATTTCCCCTCCGTGTTCCTGGATAATTTTGTGGGTAACAGCCAATCCCAGGCCAGTGCCTTCCATGCCCTTGCCTGAGGTGAAAGGGGTAAAAAGTTGGGGAAGAATATCTTTCGGAATGCCTTTCCCTGTATCTGACACTTTTATTTCTATTCCTCTGGGAACGCGAGAGGTGGAAAAAGTTATCTTTCCATTTTCTTCCACAGCTTCTATGGCATTGGTAAGAAGATTGAGGATAGCGCGATGAATTGCCTGTGAGTCAATCATAACTTCATTTATTTCCGGGTCCAGGTTAGCTTCCACCAGGATTTTATGTTCTTTCAGCTTAACCTGGAAAAGTTCGAGTATCTCTTTTATCAGTTCATTTAACTGGGTGGGTTTTTTAACAGGCTCTCTTTCCTTAGAGTAGGTAAGCATATTCATAATAAGGTCTTCTATACGCGCCACAGCTCTTTTTACCACCTCCCATCCTTTTTGTAATAGTACCGGTTTCTTCTCGTTCATTCCCAGGTCAACCAGGGTCCCTCCGCCTTTCAAACCCTGGATGATATTTTTTACATAGTGAGCCATGCCTGCAATAGCCATCCCTATACCTGCCAATTTTTCCCTTTTGAGGTTCTCCTCATACAGATGTGCATTTTCAATAGCCATGCCTGCCTGATGGCCAATAACTGTGAGGAGCTCCAAATCTTCTTCCTGGAAAGCTCCTTTTGAAAGGAGTGTATCCACATAAATGACTCCCAGGTTTCTTTCTTTTCCTTTCAAAGGAACACACATGGCAGAATGTATATGAGAAGAAACAACACTGGCACGGTTACGGAAACGCGTATCTTCCATAGCATCAGAGGTAAGCACAGATTCTTCACCCTTAAAAACTTCGTCTACAATACTGTGGCTTATTTGTAAGGGAGACACATCATCGCTTCTTCTTCTCTCAGCCGTTATCTTCAGTGTACCGTTATCCTCGAGGAATATAACCCCTCTATCTGCTCGCAAAACCTGAAAGATTAAATCCATGGTTTTTTGCAGTGCTTCTTTCACGGTAAGCAAAGAATTAAGCACCCTGCTTACCTCACAGAGAACTTCCAGATGGCGGTGAACTTTTTTGGCTTCTTCCAGCGTAGAAGGGGGGGAAGGAACAATCTCTACCCGCGTGGTTAACTGTGTGGGAGAAGACGCACGCGGAACAGAAGAAGGTGGTATCCCTAAAGTTAATATTGTGTGGCCAATCTTCAGCACATCCCCTTCCCGGAGAGGAGATACGGATACCTGTCTGCCGTTAATAAATGTTCCATTTGTCGAGCCAAGATCCCTTACCCACCATCCTTCTCCTCGTGGGGTAAGAAAAAGGTGACGTGAGGATACACGATTATCTGAAATTATAATATCACAGGCAGCATCCCGGCCAATTACATAGGCCTTTCTTTCCAGGTCTATTTCGCGGGGTTTTTTATCTTTTTCTTTAATAACCAGCTTCATCGTAACATTTTACCAGAAATAAGCATATTACTTGCAGGCTATCATTCGCAAAATCGCTAACTGACACCATTCCCGTCCCCGCGCCACCTGAGGACAGACAGGCAGGGACCTGTTCCATTTGCCAGAAAACCAAGAAACCGGGAATACTGACTTACTATTCACTGTTTACTGTTCACTATTTACTGTTCACTATTTACTGTTTACTATCTTTTCCCCTCACTACTAACTACCATCTCCAATCTCTCAATCACTTCTCCCATATTTTGAAACCGTTCCTCTTTATTCTTGGCTAACATCTTATTTATAATAGCCTTTACCTCTTCCCTTAATCCAGAAGTATCTGCTTCCTCCCAGAGATGAAGATTCATTATCTCTCCCAGGTTTTCACCCTGGAAAGGAGGAGAACCTTTAAGCATCTCATAAAAGACCACTCCCAGGGCGTAAATATCTGTTCTTTCATCGGTCTCTTCTCCCCTGAATTGTTCAGGCGCCATATACTCAGGTGTTCCCATCATCGTTCCCGTGACAGTTACCCGGGTGGCCTGGCTGGAAAGATCCCTTGCCAGCCCGAAGTCCACAATTTTGGGCCCCTGGGAAGTCAGTATAACATTCCCCGGCTTAAGGTCCCTATGGATTATTCCTTTGTTATGAGCATGTTGCAATCCCTTTGCTATTCCTGTCAGAATGGCAAGTGCTTCGGCTTCTTCTAATTTCCCTTTTTCTTTAAGGTAATCATCAAGGCTCTTCCCCCTCAAAAACTCCATGGAAAAGAAATACTTATCTTCCTCACTGCCCGCTTCATATATCTTTACAATATTCGGATGCTCAAGAGCCTTTACTGCCTCTACTTCCCTGCGAAATCTTTGCAAGAATACAGGGTCATGCGAAAAAGATTCCTGTAAAACTTTTAGAGCAACAAATTTCCTTCTCCCCCTTCTTAATGCCCTATATACTACTGCCATACCCCCTCTGCCTATTTCTTCCACCAACCTGTACTTTCCCAGCACCGGGGAAGTAAATATGCGCACTTTTAGAGTAAATGAAGTAAATGTATAGGTAATTAAATAGGACAAAAGAGTAGGGGAGATATCCCAAAAATAGTTTCTTCCTGCAAAAAAATATATGGAAAGAACGAAAAGCAAAAAAGCAAAAACAACCAGAGAAGCTCCTCCCAAGATAGTAGAGAGCAGCAAGGACGCTGCTACGGCCATGCAGGCAGATATAATGTTAACAATGAGAATAGCAGTGGGATTAGACTCTTTTAAAAATTCTCCCTTCGAAATATTTTCCAGGATATTAGCCTGAATTTCTACCCCTGACATGAGGGACTCGCTTTTGAATGGAGTAAGAAAATAGTCATGGGCTTCGGGAATACCAACCCCAATGAGAATAAATTTATTTTTGAAATACCCGGGATTTACTTCCCCTTTCAACACGCTGTAGAAAGAAAAAGTAGGGAATGTTCCGCTCCCCCCGTAGAAATTAATAAGATAAGGATGGTGAGAGGGAACAAAATCTCTTCCTGCCATTTTGTATAAGGATAGGGCAAAAGAAGGCACTTCCATATTTTCCCAGCGTTCTCTTAAAATCACTCTTCTAATATTGTTGTCTCTGTCCATGGGGAGATTTATGAATCCCCAATTCACCCGGGGAAAAACCTCTGCTGGAGTGGCAAGAAAAAATTTTTCTATTTCTATTCCTGCTATCTTTCTCCTTTCTTTTTCAAATTTCGCCGCTAATACAACAGGAGCACTAATTAAGACCTTCTCTAATTTCCTGTCTGCCTCTTTTTCGGCAGAATCAAGAAAGAGGATATCCACACCTATACCTTTTACTTCCGGGGAAGCAATCTGTCGGATTAATTGTGCATAGTAATAACGGGGAATAGGCCAGGTTTTCTGTAGGCCTCTTAAGGTCTCCTCGTCAATGCTTATGATTACTACATTACCAGGTTTCCTTTCCCCCCTGAGCTCAAATAAGAAATCCAGGTAATTCCCGGAAAAGAAATTAAGTGCTCCTGACTTTCCCAATAACAGGATCAGGAAAATAGAGAATACCCCGCTGATTATCCCGCTTAGAAAATAGCGGGAAACAATCCTCCTCATTTAGCTCGGAGTTTTTTCAGGAAAATTAGCTTGATATGGTCATCATTACTCCCTGCAATACCATCCACTCCCACCGAACGTATTTCTATGTATCGTGACCCCCGGGGAGTTTTCTTGACCCGATACTGGTAGGGATGCCCATAAGGATCCAGCAGGTTACTGGAAGGAGCAAGATACGGGCCATTCCAGCCCTCTATTCCCTCGTTTTCCAGGAGAACCTTTAGTCCCTCTTGCCGGGTGGGAATTCGCCCAGTATCTTTAAAGAACTGTTTTATTGCTGCCTCAAAACCCCAGAAATCTTCTCTGGCTTTCTTTCCTCCTCTTTTCGCCATGGATATTTTCTTTACCGTCATTGCTGCTTCCACTCTTCTGGACTCATCCATCCCTGCCATAGCTCCCACTATTCCTTTTGCCCATAACGGAACTGCTTTCTGCAGGTCTTCCTTCCACTTCTGCCATTCTTTTATTTCCGCTTCCCTTAGCTTCTCTAAAGAAGCGGGCGGCTCATTTTTTACTATGTTAGTAGCCATCATAGATTTAACCAGAACATAGCCGGGAATCTTTCCCTTCCCCTTTACTCCCACTTCCCCTTCTATTACCCCTACACGGGTAAATTCCTGTTGCGGAATATACTTCACAAAATAGGTGGTTCCTCGCACACCAGTCAGAGCATTTGGTGTCTCAAGAATAAAATTGGTTCCCTTTACAGAAGGTTTTTTGATAACAGTCCATATCTTACCTGCAGAGAAAAACACTGAGGATTTATACATATTTTCTTTCAGGGAGTAACTCTTCAATTTCAACCTGGAGTTGGGAAAAAGAGTGATAACTCCAAAGTCAGCAAACTTTATAATAGCTCTGGAATTTTCTCCTGTTTTTATTTCGCTTCCCGGAGAGAGGATATCTCCCTTCCGGCATTCCTTCCACTCTTTTTCTCCGGGAAGAAGAACCTCGACACTTCCCTCCGCTTTTACTATCTTGACAACAATTGCTTCTTCTGCCTGGAGGAGATTGAACAGGAGAAAAATAAAAATAAAAATAAAAAAGGGGGCTTCTCCATGCCCCCTTTTCCTGTCTCTATACCAATTACTATTCTTTCTTTTTATCTTCCGCACCCTTCTCTTTTTTTTCTTTCTTCTTTTCCTCTTCTCTTATCTCTTCCTCTTGTATCTTCTCTTCTTCCTTCTTAGCTGCAATCTGGTCCTTGATAGAAGTAATGCCACCAAATATAGCTATTGCACCGCCCAGAAGAAGAAGGAAAGGAATAGAGCCCATTAAAATCCTTAAAAACCAACCCCACCAACCTATTATTCCCCAAATTCCCAAAACCACGGCTATCATGCCGCCGATTAAACTACCCATCTACTGCACCTCCTTTCTTTTTGATTGGAGTATAGCAATATAACACACGGTTGTCAAGCGAGCGAATTGCCCGGGGAGTTTGCAGAAGCGGGTAAAAAGGATATCCACACCTCTCTTGAGCGTGGACCATCAAATTCGCAAAAAAAGATACCCTGCCAGGTGCCAACCTGCAACCTCCCGTTTTCTATGGGAATAAAACGTGAAGACCCAATTATGCTTGCCTTGATATGCGCATGGGCATTACCTTCCAGGTGTGAATATCCACCTCTCTCAGGAATTAGTTTCTCCAGCGTACTTAATATGTCCTGGATTACACTGGGGTCGTAATTCTCATTAATAGTAACAGCTGCTGTTGTATGCGGAATGTAGATATGTATTACCCCTGTTTTGATAGAGTTTCCGCGGATTATTTCCTGTATTTTAGGGGTTAAATCCACGAATTCCTGCCTGCGGGTAGTTCTTACTGGAATTTTTTCTATCATAATCTACCTCCTGTATTTTTATTCGCCCTGAAGTTAATCCCGAAGAAACGGAAGAAGATTTTTACTATAAGTTTTCTTTCGTAGAACTCTCCCATCCAAAAGAAGAAATGGAAGCGCTCTTTTGCTCTGTATGCGCAAACCTTTTAAATCTTCCTCATTCCTTATCTTTTCCTTTATCCTTCTTTTAATAATTTTTTGCGCTCCTGCAGGACCTATCCCGGGGATTCTGATAAGAGTGGCAAAAGAAGCTTTGTTTACCTCCACGGGAAATAATTCAGGATGCCTTAGTGCCCAGAGAAGTTTAGGGTCAGTACTCAGATTAAGATTACCTTCTTCAAAGGGTATTTCTTCGGAAGAGAAACCATAATAGCGAATGAGAGCATCTACCTGATACAGGCGATACTCTCTCAAGGGAGAAGTAGAAGGGTACTTGCCCAGGGGGGTGGAAGGCAAAGGAGTAAAAGCACTATAATAAACTCGTTTTAATTTGTAATGTCGATACAGGTTATAGGCAAGATACACCAGGTCCTTATCTTTCTCTCCACCCGGCCCCACTATAAATTGCGTAGTTATACCCACGCGGGAGGAAGGTTTTCTCCCTGAAATTTCTTTCATTGCCTTGATAATACCCCAGAGATTACTCCAGTTTTTATCAGGAGCTATGGCAGAGAGACAGTGCCCGTTAGGAGATTCAAGGTTTATAGATACTCTGTCTGCCAAGCTTATCGCTTCTTCTATGTAGGAAAAGGGAGCGAAGGGCAGAATTTTCAAATGGAGATAACCGGTAAATCTATATTTTTCTCGCAGGATTTGGCATGTTTTTATCATGTTTTTCAAAGTAATCAGGGGATCCGGCCCGGTAGCAGAACTCAGGAAAATGCCCTGTACAATCCTTTTGCGATAAAGTTCCAGGAAAATCCTGGATAATTCTTCAGGACGGAAGTAAGTGCGGGGTAGGGGAGAATCTTTTCGATTCATGCAGTAAAGGCAGTTGTTTTCACATCTATTATCCATAAGAACCTTCATAATGTTGACTCTTTTGCCATCCGGCAATAGGGCAGGGTAAACCCATTTTCCCATACCCTTTTCACCTCGTTTTGAAAAACTGCTTACCCGGTCAAAACGTGCACTTTCACCCAAGAGCAAAATTTTGTTATCCATTATGGTGAAGTTCCGCACCCTGCACTCTACGACTTTCCTCTATTGATTCTCCCCGAAATGCCTTTCCTATCTCACCTGAATATGGTAGTATTTCGGCACCGGGGCAAACTTTCTCCATGAAAAGAAAGAATATTACCATAATTAAATGGCTGCTTTTCTTATCTTTCTTTATTATACTCTATCTGAACATGGGAAGTTCTGGCTACTATCTTTTTTTAGTCATTTCCCTGGCATTCTGGATAGGCTTCATCCTGAGGGTAACAGGTAAATATCCGGGAGCACGGGAACCGCTTCTATTAGACTTCTGGGGGGGAGTGTTTTCGCTCTTTTCTTTTTATCTGGCTAAGAGGATAAAAAGTCCTTTTATCCTTTTCCTATTTTTCTTTGTGGTTCTCCCTCATTTTCTTTATCTTGCACGTTGCTCCGATAGACTGGACAGTGCAGATAGTGACCGAGACAATATATCTGGATAGTTTCCAGGTCATAGATATTTCCTTTAAAAAGACATTTTACTGCTTTCCTTTTAACTCTGGTACCAATATCCATGAATTCGTACAAATTACCTGCCGGACATTTACTCTTGGTCATTTACTACCTCCCCGAAAGTGGCATTTTGAGTTACCTCAGTAATTCTTACTTTTAACCTTTTACCTGTCGATATATTCTTTCCACAAACTTTCACCCACAAATAATCTTCAGAATAACCACTCCCATCTTCTGATTCTATAATCACTTCTTTGACTTTGCCAACTTCTTCCCGCCGTCTTTGGTAAGAAATCTCTCTTGCCAGTTGAGAGGCTACCTTTACTCTTTCTTTTACAGTGGTTTCTGGAAGAGGGGCAAAACGAGAAGCCTCTGTCCCCTCACGAGGAGAAAAAGGGAAAATGTGCACTTTAAGGAAACTTATTCTTTCCATCATTTTTAGGGTTTCCTGAAATTCCTTGTCGGATTCAAAGGGAAATCCTACCATAATATCGGTAGTAAATGCAATACTTTTCTTTCTGCAAATTTCTTTTACCCTTCTAAGGTAGCTTTCCTTTGTGTAGGGTCTTCCCATCAACGCGAGAATTTTATTTGAACCGGACTGCAGAGGGGGATGCAAATGAGGACATAAGGAAGGGTGGGAGAAAAGCTCTATGAGAGAATCATCTATTTCTCCGATTTCCACCGAAGAAAGACGAATTCTTGCGTTTGTAACCCTTCGGAGTATTTCTCTTAGTAATTCATGTAAACTTCCGCCCCATTCTCTCCCATAAATACCAAGATGAGTGCCCGTGAAGACAATTTCCCCAAAATTCTCCTCTATTTTTTCCACTTCTTCTATGATTTCACGCATGGGACGAGAATATACTTTTCCTCTAACTTTGGGGACTATACAGTAACTGCAGTTAGCGGAACATCCCTCTTGAATTTTCACCCATACCCGCTGATGTCCCGGAAGCCGATTTATAGAGCTTACCACCGGAGATGCACGGGTAAGAAATTTTATCACCTCCGAATACTCAGTCAGATGTACTACCTGTGCGGGAAAGTCTGCTGGTTCTTTTTCTGCGATATAGCGGGCAAAACACCCCGTAATAATTACTTTCTCGCCATTTTTAAGAGCCTGGTATATTTTCTGCCTGCTTTTTCTCTCCGCGGTCCTGGTAACCACGCAGCCATTTAACAGCATCCAGCCTCCTTCACCTTCCTCCCAGCCTTGAGAGAGCAAATTCTCCCGCAGCCATTCAGAATTATATTGATTAACTTTACAGCCAAGTGTTTCTATGCGAAAAATCATCTGGGATTATGTAATTTAAACCAGGGGAATTGCTAAAGATAGAGGTCTGAGTCTTCCAATGCTTTTACAGCTATATCCACCAACGCGGGGTCGAACTGCTTTCCCTTCTCCTGTTTGAGTATTTCCAATGCCCTTTCTTTCAGAAGAGACTTCCGGTAAGGACGGTCTGAGCACATAGCGTGAAATGCATCAGCAATACTTACCACCCTGGCATAAAAAGGGATTTTTTCTCCTTTTAAACCATCAGGATAACCTGTTCCATCAAACCGTTCGTGATGATTTCTTACAATGCAGATATACCCTCTTAAGAAGTCTATGGGGCCTAAAATCTCGGCCCCGATAATTGGATGCCTTTTGATTTCTTCCCACTCCTGAGAATTTAGCGAGCCCGGTTTTTTAAGAATATTCTCTTTTATCCCAATCTTTCCGATATCGTGCAGGGAAGCTACATAGCGAAGTATGGCTTTTTCTTCTCCACTGTTTCTCATCTCTCCCGAGGCTTCCAGAATCCATGTAGCCAGCATGGCTACTTCCTGCGAATGACTCGAGGTATATGAATCCTTTGCGTTTACAGCTATTATGAGTGATTCAAGTGTAGCCGAGTAGGCTTTTCTTACCTCGCTATCCAGTTGTTTCTTTGCTTCTTCCAGCGATACCAATTTCAGGCGTTCTTCTTCTCTTCTTTTCTTTTTTTGTATATTCTCCTCTATCATCTTTTCTAATTCGTGTCTATCAAAAGGCTTACTGACATATCCAGAAGCCCCCAGGTTTATAGCAGCCTGGGCAGTTTCCAGAGTACCATGCCCTGTGACCATGATTACGATAATTTCCGGGTCAAGATTCTTCAACCTTTTAAGCAGCTCTATACCTGTCATTTCCGGCATTTTTATATCCAGAAGTGCCAGGTCATAAGCGCCGGGAGAAAAAGAAGAA
This sequence comes from bacterium, assembly GCA_027021085.1. GTDB lineage: Bacteria > CAIJMQ01 > CAIJMQ01 > JAADFP01 > JAADFP01 > JAADFP01. Next base: position 4,959 of record JALUVB010000043.1, on the reverse strand, counting down.
ATGACCTCTTTTCCAGAGTCAAAAGGGAAAATATCGTATTTATCCTTTAATATAAACTTGAGAGATTCCCTAACTCCCAGTTCATCATCCACTATCAGTATTTTTCCTTGTTTGTTCACTTCCTTATCCCCCTTTACAGTTCTGGATACTTATTACAACAAATTCCTTGCCAAGCCTACCATATGGCCCGAGAAAACGCAAAGGAGTCCTTTTACCGCTTCCCGGGATATTGATTCCTGCCATTCTTCTTTCTTGCTGCCACCTTCGCCTCCTGGACAAAAATGGACAGAAGCACTTGGCTGCGACATTTTTGTTCATCTAATTGATTCCCAGCTTTTCTATTTTATAGCGCAGAATTCTCCTGGTTGTCCCCAGAAGCTTTGCAGCACGTGCCTGCACGCCTCCACTCCTTTTCAACGCTTCTATTATCATTTCTCTTTCCAGGTTGCTTATGGCTTCCTTTAACGTGGGTAATCCCTCATCCTTTTTTTTGTCCTTTTTTTCATTATTCAAAAGCATATTTTTCGGTATATGAGTGGGAATTATTTCCTTTGCTCCTGGATAGAGAACAATTATCCTCTCTATTGTATTCTCCAGCTCTCTCACGTTCCCCGGCCAGGTATAGTTAAGAAATATTTCCATGGCTTGGGGAGAAACTTTTTTCATAGGATAATGCATTTCCCTGCAATATTTCTGTAAAAAATGTGTGGTTAAGAGAGGGATGTCTTCTCTTCTTTCCCGCAGGGGAGGAAGATGGATAGGAACCACGTTAAGACGGTAGTACAGGTCTTCCCTGAAACTGCCTTCTTCCACCATAGTTTCCAGATTACGAAGTGTAGCCGCAATTATCCTTACGTTAACTTTCTTGCTCCGGGTAGCACCCACAGGCATGAATTCTTTTTCCTCCAATACCCGCAGCAGCTTGGATTGGAGAGAAAAAGGCATTTCTCCTATTTCATCAAGAAATAACGTTCCCCCTTCCGCCAGTGAAAACCTTCCCGGCTTGTTCCGGTTGGCACCGGTAAAAGCTCCCTTTTCATAGCCAAAGAGTTCGCTCTCCAGAAGGTTTTCCGGAATGGAAGCACAATGGACAGGAATAAAAGGTCCTTTTTTCCTCTCTCCCTGGAAATGTATAGCACGAGCTACCAGTTCCTTTCCCGTGCCGCTCTCCCCGGTTATCAATACCGTGGTACTATTATCTGCTACTTTCATTATGGTAGAAAAAACATCTTCCATGGGCGTGCTTTTCCCTATAAGAGAATGAAAGCTATATTTTCCCGTGACTTCTTTTCGTAGAAAGTGCAGTTCTTCATGAAGTTTTAAAGTTGTATCCGCTTTCTCCACCACGATTCTCACTTCATCTATATCAAATGGCTTGGTGATGTAATCGTATGCCCCCAATTTCATAGCTTCTACAGCCGTTTTAATAGAGCGGACAGCGGTTATCACAATTACTAATGGCTGGTACTCCATTTTCTTAATTTCCTTAAGTATCTCCATGCCGCTCAAGTCAGGAATTAAAAGATCAAGTAAAATTATGTCAATATTCTCCCGGTGTATACTTTTAAGAGCTTCTTCTCCGTTTTCCGCTAATAAAATATGAAAATGATTCTTAAAGAGCATACGGAAAGACTCCCTTACCGACCTTTCGTCATCAACTATTAATAAGGTTCTCAACTTTCACCTCTTCCTTCTCCTTCTCTTTCAATATTCTGGCCTTTTCCCGCCTCTGTAAAGATAAAGGAAGGAACAAGGAAACTTCCGTGCCTTTCCCCAGCCAGGAATCAATTTCCACCCTGCCTCCATGCCCCTCCATGATTTTTTTAACCAGCGGCAGACCCAATCCCAGTCCCCGGAACCGGGTGGTGAATAACGGCAAAAACACTTTCTGCAAATTCTCCGGGGGGATGCCATCGCCGTAATCTTTAATTTTAATCTGTACTTCGTTTTTTTCTTTATTCACTATGGTGGCAATATTTAACCTGCCGCCGTTTTCCAGCGCCTGGAAAGCATTTTTTATTACCTGGAAGATTGCCTCGTAAATCTGGTTTCTATCTACATCTACTACCGGGTAAGAAGAATCAAAGCGTGTATTAATCTTGATATTTTTTTCGTTTGCCACCCTCTGCAATTCCAGGAGCACTTCTTCAATTATTTCATTTAGAGATTCCTGGCTCCTAATTGGTTCACCAGGATGAGCAAATCTTTCCAATAAATCCAGCATGATGGAGAGTCTGTCCACTTCTTCCACTACCATCTGGGAAAATTCATCACGGAAGTCCATATCCAGATATTTTTCCGGTAAAAGCTGGGAAAAAGTCTTTATGCTTACCAGGGGGTTTCTTACTTCGTGTGCTACTCTTTCCGCTATTAATTTCCATAGATTTTCTTCCTCTTTATTCTTATCCTCTTTCTCCTTCACCTTGAGCGGGGTGAGGTCACGGAAAAACATCACAGCCCCCTTGGTTTTACCCTCTTTATCTTTTATCAGGGCTGTCGTAACCCCCAGGGTGCGCTTTTCTCCTGGTAAATAAACTTCTTCCCTGTTTACCTCTTTAGATTCCCTTAGGGTTCTTAGGAACAGGTCGGAAACAATAGAACCTGCTTTCTGGATACTATCTCCCACTACCTCATCGGTAATTCCGAGTATCTCCTTAGCTCTTCTGTTAATACGGGAAATTCTTCCTTCTTCGTCAACAAAAAGGAATCCGCTCGGCAAACTTTCCAGGATAAACTGAAAATACTGGCTTTGTGAATTTATCTCCCTGTATAGTAAGGCATTATGGAGAGCTACTGCAGCATAATTAGCCATTGTATAAAGCAGCCTCAAGTCCTCCATGTTAAACTTTTCACCCGTGATTTTTTTCCCTACTGTAATAGCACCCAGAAGGTTACCTTTTATCTCCATAGGTAAAACTACCTCAGCATTAAGAATAAGCATTTCCCTTCTCACGCTATCTTCCAATTCAGCTTCAGCCCGGTAAAGAAGCCTCCCTTCCCTGGTAAGCCACTCGAATATACCTCTATCCTTGTAAAAGACAGCTCCCCTGATTTGTTCTTCCATTAACCCCATGGAAGATTCTATCTGATATCCCCTGTTCCCCTTCTTTATTAATATCGCCACTTTGTTCACTTCAAAGATTTCCAGGAAAGCAGTAATAATAAGGTCAATCAGGCGAGGAAGATCAAGCATGTAAGTAAGCGCCTTAGAAAACTTACGGATAGTCTCCTGGTAATAGGGATAAGTAGGGGAGGGAGGAAGTGTTGGCTCAGAAAAGAGAGCAACTCTGTGCTTTTCCTCTTCTTTCCTTCTCTCCCTCTTATTTGCCGATAAGCTTCTCATAAGATACATCCTTTCTTCTGCCAGGGATAGTATTCTCCTAATATCTTTCAGGGTAAAGGGCTGATTTATCCATATCTTGACCCCTATCCTCTCCAGCTCTTCTTCCCATTCCTCCCTTTCTTTCCTGGCTATTCCTACAAAAGTAAGAGTATCAAGGTAGTCTCTCAATTTATACTTTACTTCTTCCAGGGTTACCTTTTTTAGGAGGGGGTCGAGAATCACAATATCCACTGGCTTACTTTTTAAGAAATCGTAAGCTTCTTCCAGGTCTTCTGAAAAGAAAAGGAAAATACCCTCCTTGACCTCTTCTTCCAATAATTTCCTCAACCTGCCGTCTTCACTTATAACCAGAATAGTCTCCATACCTACCCCCTAATCAAACACATCCTCCGACACAATGTCGGGAAAATCATAAAATATACATTACCTTTTGTGGAGCCGGAGCCTAACAGGCTATTGTCCATAGCTCCCTTTTTCACCATTTATCTCTTATCCTATTTCTTCCATAAGCTCCGGAGCAGACCTTATCCTCAAGGGTAAAACCACCCTGAATTCAGTCCCTTTCTTCACCGTACTAGTCACTTCTATACTACCTCCGTGTGTTTCCACAATTTTCTTCACCAATGCCAGCCCTAAGCCTGTGCCGCCTTTTTTAGTAGTATAAAAAATGTCAAATATATAGGGAATCTCTTCCTCTGAAATTCCTCTCCCTGTATCTTTAACCAGAAGAACACATTTTCCAAACCCCTCATCCATTAATTCGTAAGAGGTAGCAAAGGAAAGAGAACCACCTTTTTCCATTGCTTCCAGGGCATTCATCCCCAGGTTAATAATTACCTGCTTTAACCTGTTTCTATCCATTGAAAAAACAGGTATTCTCTCATCCAGTTTCTCTATTAAGGCAACGTTTCTCTTCTCGGCTTCTGGTTTCAGAAAACGCATGGTTTCACGTATCAAGTCATTAATATCGCTTTCCTCTAAAACAAGTTTCTCAGGGCGAGAAATATCCAGAAGCTCCTGGAGTAAATTATTAATCCGCTGTGCCTCCTCATAGGCTACTACGGCAAAATCCGTATATACTTCAGGGTCGCGATTTCCTTCCTTCACCAGTTGAGTAAAAGTAAGAATAGAGGCAAGCGGATTTTTCACCTCGTGCGCCAGAGTTGCAGCCAGTTTTCCTACCGCTGCCAATCTTTCAGAATGACGCAATTTGCTTTCCAGCATTCGTATCTCTGTCAGGTCCACCATTACCACCAGAACACCGGTGAACTCCTTGTTTTTATCTATCAAGGGAACACCAGTAACTCCAAGAATATACTTATTATCAACTTCTACAGAATTCCCCTCCGGTGTCTTAACTTCCCAGCGGGAAATTGTTTTTCTATTCAGGTAAACCTGGTCTATAACCCAGCGGATTTCTCCCCCTATAATCTTACGGAAATCACGCCCTACTACTTTCACAGGATTAAGATGCAGAAATTTCCCTGCTCTCTCGTTAAATATTCTTATCTCTCCCTTCTTCTCTATCCCTATAACCCCACTTACCATGTTAGCCAGAATGTTCTCCTGGAAAATACGTGCACTCTGCGCCTCATCGTAAAGCAGTGCATTCTCCA
>JALUVB010000042.1 GCA_027021085.1 bacterium | reverse complement strand
GTTGTGTGGCTGCTGTGCTTTTTCGCATTAGATTTAAGTATGCCTTGCCTGCTATAATTGGCGGTGTGCTGATAGCAGGTATAGTGGTGTCGTTGCTTACTTACGGCGGAAAATCTCTCTTAATACAATGAAAGGAGGCGAAGGATATGGAGAAAGAAAGTGATGCGAGATTCTTAGCCTTCATAAACCAGTTGTATCTGGGAGGTATGGCTCACCTGGGTAAGTTGCCTAATCCGGCCACTGGCAAGATAGAAAAAAACCTGGAGATAGTGCATGAGACCATAGAGACATTAAGAATGGTGGAGAGAAAAACCAGGGGTAATCTTTCCAGGGAAGAAGAAAATATGCTTAAAAGTTTCCTTACCAATCTCCAGCTTAACTATGTGGAGGAGTTTAATAAAAAAGGCCCAGAGAAGGAAGAAGCGAAAAAAGAGAAAGGCAAAGAGAAGAAATGAGTTGTGAAAGCGGATGGGAGGCAATAAACTTAAGGTTTGCGGAAAGAGTGCCAAGAACAGAGTACTCAGCACATCGGCACTGGGAACTGGTCAAAGCAGTAACCGGGATTGATACTTCCCGGGAGGAAGACAGGGAAATAGCCAGCAAGGAATTTGTGAGAATGTGGGATTATGTTTTTATGTGGATGTGTCCCACGGGGCCGGATATTAAGAAATACGGGAAAACAACTTCCATTACTATAAAAAGTTATGGGAACCTATTCTGGAGGCAGGTAAAAAGTTGATTCTTACTTCGGATGGAAAGTACGATATGTTTTTTACTGATATTGTAGAGTGTGGTGTGCATATGGTGGTTATGGAGCCGAGTTGCGATATGGCGGGATTCGCGGAAAAATACGGCAAAACCCATGGGTTTGTAAGTAATGCAGATTGCAGGATTCTGCTTAGCGGGAGCAAGGAGGATATCTACAGCGAGGTAAAACGCTGCATGGATATAGGCAAGAAATACCCCGGGTTTATCATGGCAGTGGGAAATCATATCCCCGCGAACACTCCCGTGGATAATGCACTCTATTACAATGAAGCGTACTTAAAACTTTCCGGAAGATAACAGTATTAAAGAGTACACGGTGTACCATATGGAACAGTAATCCTGAGTTAATTCCTCCTGTAATTCTTCAATTTTCCTTTTCTTTCCTTACTTTCAGGGATTGGCATGAAATTTGTCCCCTTAGTATACAGAAGGAGGTGAAAATATGAAACAATTGATTTACCCAAAGAGCAAAGTTCCCCTATGTATTCTGGCTGGGATGATGATGCTTTTACCCACCCTCCTATATGCCCGAAACATGGGAGATGTAGCCAGAGAAAGACCTGCCCCGGTATTGATGGGAAAAGGATTTGCTGTAATGCAGGATGAGTACCGATTAGTTAAGATAATTGTTACAGAAAAAGAAGTAGAAGGAGAAGGGGTAGGCAGGTTGCGGGGGATGCTTTTCCTGGAAGGAGAAAAATATTTCCTCGATGTAGAAAAAACAGGTGACGGGGAGTTCTCTGGAAAGGTACTGCTCCAGAAAGAAGGCAGAGAAGAAGTAGGAGATATTTCCCTCCAGGTGAAAGAGGTGGGAGAGAAAAGACAGGAAAAAGTTATCACGGGAAAATTAGTGCTGGAAGGAGAAAGTTACCGTCTTTACCTGCTTTCTCCCGGGAGAAGGGGAGAAGGAAAAAGAAGAATGAGAAAAGGAGGTGAGTGCTATGAATAAGGAAACCAGAATCCTCAGTATCTTTGTAACTCTTGCGTTTCTTCTGGGAGCTGCCGGGACAACTATTTCGATAGTTAACAATCACCTGATAAGAAGTAAAGTGATAAAGCCCAGCAGGTTTCTCATGATGCGCAGGTCACTGGTGCAGCGTCCCTGGAAAGGGCAGAACATGATGAAGCCTGGTATGCAGTTGCAGAAGGGTCGCCAATGGCAGCAGACACCACAGGGGAGAGTTCCCAAGAGAGGTCTGGAGAAACGCGGAGGAGCTTTGCCCAGGGGAGAGTTAAGAGAAAGATTGCAATCGCTTGCACGTGAGAAGGAGAAAAGAGAGAAGAGATTGGTACAGATGATTGGCAGGTTGAATAAACAACTCAAAGAACAGGAAGAGGCAATAAAGAAACTATCTCACAAGGTAGAAAATCTGGAAAATAAGATCGAGGATTTACAGTAAATTAGCTATCCGGGGAGGGAAGAAGTTTTACCCTTCATCGACACTTCCTGCTTCCCTCCCCGGTTTCTTTTTTTCCTTTTTTACCAGCTCCCTGAAAACTTCTACTACTTTTGGGTCAAATTGAGTGCCGGAATTCTTCAGGATTTCTTCGATGGCGTCCTGGTCACTCTTGGCTTTTCGATAAGGACGGTCAGAGGTCATGGCGTCGAATGCATCTGCTACAGCGATTATCCTGGCAAAAAGGGGTATTTTGCCCCCTTTCAATTTCCCCGGGTAACCTTTCCCATCCCATCTCTCATGGTGTGAACGCATGGCAGGAATTACGTCTTCCTTAAGTTCTCTTATGGGAAGAAGTATGCGTGCTCCTACATCAGGATGCATTTTTATCTTTTCGTATTCTTCGTCATTGAGGGGAACCTCTTTTCTGAGTATCCTTTCCTCCACGCCGATTTTACCTATGTCATGCAGTAATGCGGCTAACCTCAGCCTTTCAAGCTCTTCTTCTGTAAAGCCCATCTTTTTTGCAATCTGTAAGGAAAGCTTGGTTACTCTTTCTGAATGTCCCTCTGTGTAGGGGTCCTTCGCATCGATTGCAGCAGTTAGTGCCTGTATGGATTCAATAAACAGCCTTCTGGTATCCCGATATAGCTGCAGGTTCTTAAGAGCAACAGATATCTGGGGTGCGATGGTGATATAGAGACGCTTTTCTTCCAGAGTAAATCTTTTCTTTCCTTTTCTGTACAGGGAGAGAGCTCCCACTATTTCGTCGCCTACTTTAAGAAGAGACGCTATGTAAATAAATCCTTCATTCTGGATGGTGGTGGCGTTTTCTATAAGCTCGATTTTGTGCTGGCTTAGACGGTTTATTATCTCAGAATCTATGTGGAATAATTCTATGCGAGGAATATTTGTGGGAAGGTAGTAGGCAAGGGGAGGATACTTATCTCCGCTTTCTCCTTTTTCTCTTAGTATACCGCAGGAAACTTTTAAGGTTTTCCCCAATGTTTCTATCAATGTTTTCATTAATGGTATCCCCTTTACCTCTTTGGCAATCTGCGAAACTGCTTCCACGGTTTTCAACTGGGTATCGCGGTGGGTAAGTAAGAGGGAGATGTTCCGGTAATTCAGGTAAGTGGTGTACCAGAGTTGCAGGAATACGGTAAGGGCAATAGGCATGAATTTAAAGGTGTATGACAGGTTAAAGAATACCAGAAAAGAAATCCCTTCTAAAAGAATCATGGAGACCAGAAACATGAACATGGAAAAAGATAGTTTCCTGGAAACAAGAAAAATCACAAAGAGTCCGTAAATGAAGATTAGGGAAAATAACTTGTAAACAGTGTCCGGCACGGGGCGGATAAAGTCATGGGCAAGGAGGGAAGAAAGGGTGTTCGCAAGAATAAGTACACCAAATCTTCTTCCCACCGGCGTATTCAATATATCAGCATTGGGCAATCCTTCTGTGGTCTGTCCCACTATTACTATTTTCCCTTTGAAGTAAGAAGGGGAGACTTTGCCCTGTAAAACCTTGTAAAAGGGAAAGAGGGGGATGGACAGCCTGGAGTAATGATTTATTATCAGGCGGTTATGCGAATCTAAAGGGATTTTATTGCCCTGGCTGAGAAGGTATCCCTTTTTTAACTGGATATTTTGTATGTTTCGAAATCTCATGTAGGTAATAAGGGGAATAGATGGGTAAAGCTGTTTATCTTCTTGAATAAATATGGGAGCGGTGCGCACTACTCCATCCTCATCGGGAATTACATTGATATGCCCTACTCCCAGGGTATTTCTTTCCAGGGAGGGGATATTGTGGGTTACTTTCCATTTCCCTACCCGGTATATCCCACCCACGTTATCTTTTTCCTCTAACTTGGCATAGATAGGCAAAATAACTCTGCCCGATTTTTTTATGCTTTCCGAAAATATTTTGTCTTCATTCTTATTGCCGGAAGGTGCGCTGAAATATATGTCAAATACAATAATCTTGGCACCCATGTCAGTGAGCTTCTCAATAAGTTTTGCGTATATTGTACGGGGCCAGGGATACTTGCCTAATACCTTGAGAGATTCCTGGGTTATCCCGACCAGCACTATGTCATTCTCTCTGGGAGCGTAATTCCAGCGGAAAAAGAAATCGTATATAAAATCGTCTGTCCGTTTGATTAATCTCAGGTTGGATGCCCAGGAAGAAAAAAGAAAGAGTACGAGAGGAACCAAGAAGAGAAAGACCTTCTTCCAATCTCCGGGATTCCTTTCCTTTCCGGATAAAGCTTCAGCTACTTTCTTTTCTGGAGAATCGTCTCTCACTGGATAAATGTAGCACAAATGATACTGGCTTTCAAATTTTCTCCTGTTTCATTTCTCTTCTTTTTGAAGAAGAGGAGAAACTCTCAAGAGCAGGGTGAGAATCTCAAAAGGTGAGAAAGAAAGGTAAATGTTTTTCCCTTTAGTGGTGAGCTTCTTTCCTGTTTTACCCAGGATATCACACTCAAAAGCTTCTTTTACCGGTAGAGAAGTCCTGATAATTCCCTTACCGCTCTTTCCTCTTGTCTCTTCCAGCCTGAGCAGGATTTCCTTCCCCTGTTTTTTATAGTGAGCAAGTATTAGATTTTCTGGCTCTAATGCGAATAGTGGTTCATTTTCCTGGATGCCTGCAGGAAGGAAGAGAGGGGGATAGTTGAAATCATACCACAGTTTTACCGGGTTCTCTTCCGGGTCATGGGTATGAATGCGATAGTGAAAAACATGCTCTCCTCTATCCACTACTATATCGGGACAGGAGATTCTATTTTCTGAATAGGGGGATTTCAGAAGGGACACTCTTACCTCGTTTTTCTCTACTTCGAATCCATACTTTGCTTTTATAAGAAAAGTTATCCCTATATCTTCCCCCCTTAGGCTTACCATTCCCTGGGAAGGAACCTCAAATTTTGCTTTTTCCCGGGGAGTCTCTCTTTTAACCGGCCTATTGATAATGCCGTATGGCATCCGGTAAAGGGCATGGGTGGAGTTTACATTGAAGGGAAACACTAACTTGAGAAGTTGCTCGTCTTCCCACCAGTCTACTTTTACTCGGAAATCAATCCAGGGGATGCCGGGATAAAGAATTATTTCCTGGGTGAAGAAAGAAGTGGGGTAATCTCCTCCGGGAAGGGATAAAAGCAAGTCCCCTAAATATTTCTTTTTGCTGTCTTTCCAGACAAACCCTTTCTCAACTTTGAGCACTCCCTCAAAATTGTCTTCTCCCTTTTCACAACTAATTTTCCATGCTTCACCCGCTCTCCCCGTGTACTCTATGTTCCAGGAAGCACAATCTTTGGGCTTATCCTCCCGCAGTATTAATCGGTTGCCTTCACCGGAGAGAATATCTTTTTTCCTTTTGCGGTCATATATGCGGGATAAGTTTCCCGTTTTCGGATTTAATTCTACATAAAAGTACTCGTTTTCCAGGGAGAACGAGGTTGTTTTTACTGGGGAAGGATAATTTTCACTCTTGGAAATGTAAAAGGTGGAAATTCCACAGGGAGCAAGTTTTACCGCTGCTTTTATTTTACCTTGTGCTTCCCAGGTGGGATACACCTTACCTGCTTTATTAAATAGGCTGCCGTTATCTCCCTTCTTATCTATTATTAAAAGATGAATTCGTTCCCAGGGAAGAGGGTTCCATAGCAAGATAATATCTCCCTTTTGCTCTTCTGTCTTCTCCAGGGAAGAAAGAAGTTTGTTCTTTTTTGCTTCCAGAGTTCCCCATAAACCCTCAAATTCTTTTTTTGCATCCTCATACACGGGACGGATGCTGCTTCCCGGAAGAATATCATGAAACTGATGGAAAAGCAGGGTTTGCCATTCTTTCCTCAGGTCTAAGTTACCGGAAGAAGGCTTAATAAAAGTTTCCAGTTTTTCCAGGTTCTGTAATTGCACTTCGGTTTCCCTGTTCCATCTTTTCACCTCCGATTGTGTGGTGAAAGTTCCGCGGTGGTACTCTAAATAGAGTTCGTCCTTCCAGACCGGGATATCTGGCTGGTGCGCCAATTCCCGGAAATACTCTTCAGCCCTTATGTACCTCAAGTTGGGGAAAACCGGGATTCTTTTTAACTTTTCTACCTCTTCCATCATTTCCCGGGTGGGACCCCCTCCATGGTCTCCTACTCCAAAGAGCCAGAGAAGGTCCGGGTATCCGGTGGCTATATCCATCTGCTTTAGGTAATCTACCATGGAAAGCGGGTCAATAGGCTGGTTCATAGTGCAGGGAATGAGACACAGGATGCGGGAGCCATCCGGCCCCTCCCACCAGAAAAAACGGTGAGGAAAAGGATTTGTATCGTTCCAGTTCATCTTCTGGGCTATAAGATACTTTATGCCAGCCCGAGAGAGTATCTGGGCAAGATTCCAATTATAGCCGAAGGAGTCAGGGAGCCATTCCACTGCCGGTCTAACGGAAAATTTGTCCTGATAGTATACCATTCCCTGTTCCAACTGGCGGATAACGGATTCTCCATCGGGAAGATTCGCATCGTACTCAACCCAGCCACCCCCTACGATTTCCCAGCGGCCTTCTCTTACTCTTTCCTTTATGCGGGAAAAAACTTCCGGATAAAATTCCTCCATCCATGCATAAGTCTTGGGTTGACTCTGCGCATAAATAAACTCTGGATACTCCTTCATTCTATCCAGTACCCCCTGAAAAGTTCCCCGGCAGATTTCTACGGTTTCCCGCCAGCGCCACAGCCAGGCCAAATCAATATGAGCCTGTGCAACCAGACTTATGGTGTAATTCCTGGCAAGCTCTGAAAAAGGATTAAGTCCGCCGCGTATATCTTCCAGGCTCTTTAAGAATTTTTTCTTTCCTTCCTGTAAAGAGATAGAATTGACTATATTCCTCAATTCTTTCTTCAGTTCTTTTCTTCTTGCCTCGGGAAGGGAAGAACGATTTACCGCGGCTTTATATCTCAGAAAGCAGAGTCTCTGAGTAATATCATTATCAATAAGAGAACATGATACCTTTAGAGAAATAATGAGAGGCTCCAATTCTTTGCTTTTACCCCCTTCTCTCCATTTCTTCTCTATGGCTTCAATTTTTTCTTTTATTTCCTGCATTTCTCCTCCCTACAGTAAAAAAATATGGCTAACCTGAAATTAACGAGATTATTTGTTCTTTTCATTGCCCGGAAAACGAAACTTCCAGATTCTATCATAACGTAAGTATTCTTTCAGGTTTTTAATTTACCTAAATAAAATGAGCATGAGCTCTTTGGAAGAAACAGGATGCCTAATTTCACGCTATGTGCAACTTTTCTTTTGAATGACGAATAATCAGTAGCGAGTAGTGAGTAGCGGGTAGCGAGGGGAAAGCAGGAAAGACTATAGACCTTAGACTATAGACTGTAGACGGGGAAAGGAGGAACAGTAGTGAGTAGTTAGTAGTGAGGGGGGAGGATAGGGAACAGTAAGTTGTCTGCCTGCCCCGATGTTACCCCAGGAAGCGGGTAGGGCATCTCGAACAGTTACCTTTAAAAGTCGCACATGGCGTTAATTTCATGATAATCTACGGCCTACAGGGTGTTAATCTTGACAGGAGTGTTGTTCTTATGCTACCATGTAAGCGATTTCATGGATGATTTCATCGGGTAGAAATGAAAAATAAAAAACAGGTAAACATACTGGATGTTGCCCGAGAAGCAGGAGTTTCCATAGCTACGGTTTCCCGGGTTTTAAACAGGCATGCTAACGTAAGCAAGAAAACCCGGGAAAAGGTATTAAAGGTTATAAACAGCATCCAGTACCAGCCACATTTGGCAGCCCGAGTCCTGGCGGAAAACAAAAGCAAGAACAGGGTATTATGGCGCACGAAACTTATTCGGGTTTTTAGCAGGAGTTACCCGGAAGCAGAACTGAAGTTCTTCCATATAATCCTGGATGGGATTAATGCCACTTTATCTGACCAGGGCTATCATACTATTATCTCCGGGTTTGAGAAGTTTACTGAGCCGGTGAGTGCAGACTTGCTGGAGTGTGATGGAGTGATTCTGGTGGGGGAAAGGCATGAAGAGGTTATGAATTACTATCGTGCTGCTCATAAACCGATGGTGGTGGTGGATGATGACCCCGGGGATGCAAACATTGATTGGGTAATTCCTAACAATGAAGATGGCATATTGCAGGCTATGGACTATTTAATAAGCCTTGGCCACAGAAAAATCGCTTATCTTGGTTCAACAAAGGGAATGCCTGGTTGGGAAGAAAGGTTTACCGGATATAAAAAGGCGCTGGAGAAAAGTGGTTTACCTTTTAGCAAAGAGCTAGTACTTGACTGCATGGCAGATATAGAAGAGGCTAAATTGCATCTCCTGAACAGGTTAAAAAGCCCCTCCCATCTACTCACAGCCGTGGTTTGCTGTAATGACATTGTGGCTGTGGGAGCGTTAAAAGCCTGCAAGGAAGCAGGGGTAAAGGTGCCGGAGCAAATGAGTATAATTGGTTTTGATGATATCCATGTCTGCCTGGTCACTGACCCCAATCTTACTACCGTAAAAGTTCCCCGCTATGCTATGGGAGAAGAGGCCGCCAAAAAGATTATGGCACGCATAAACGGGGAAAAATCCCTGGGAGTTAAAATAGTGCTTCCTACAAGATTGATAATCCGGGAGAGCTGCCAGGCAATAAAAAGATAAAAAATGAGAAAAAGACTTGACAAAAGTAGTTTTGTCATGTTAAACTGTAAACGATTGCAGAAATAATTACATAAAATTGAAGCATAAAGCGGTGGTAGAGAAAAGATGGAGCAGATTATAACGGGAAATTTTAATAGTGATATCCGTTATCCGATGGAAGACAGCGGGAATATTGTGCAGAGATGCCCGGAGAATCCTATCCTGACTGCTAAAGATACTCCCTATTCCTGCAATTCAATTTTTAATCCTGCTGCTGTCATGTATGGAGAAGAAACAATACTTGTTTTCAGGGTAGAAAATAAGGTGGGATTTTCTGCCCTGGGGCTGGCCCGGAGTAAAGACGGTGTCCATTTTGAGATATATCCCGAGCCGATTTTACTTCCGAGTACGGAAGAACCTTTTGCTCGCTATGAAGTTTATGGACTCTCTGATCCCAGGGTGAGCAAAATTGGAGAAGCATATTATCTTGTTTATGCTGCTTACAGTGAGCTGGGTGTGCATCCGGTTGTTGCCAGGACTTATGATTTTATCTCTTTTGAAAGAATCTCGCTGATAGCAGAACCCGACAATCGTAATGTTGTCCTGTTTCCCGAGTTGATAAATGGAGAGTATGTGCGACTTGATAGGCCCATGGGAGAGATTAACACTGCCCCGGGTATATGGATTTCCTATTCTCCGGACCTTGTTTACTGGGGGAAGCATCAATTTGTCATGGGGCCTCGTCCCGTGCACTGGGATTGCAACAAAATCGGGCCTGGAGCTCCTCCCATAAAAACGGAAAGAGGGTGGCTGGAGATTTATCATGGGGTACGCAAGACAGTAGCAGGGGATATTTACAGGCTGGGGTGCGTTTTGCTTGATTTAAACGACCCTGCAAGAATTATTGGCCGGGCGATGCCCTACATTTTATCTCCGGAAGAACCCTACGAGCGCAGTGGTGATGTGGGTAACGTGGTGTTTGCGGGAGGAGCTGTTCTTGATGATTATGGGGAAACAATAAGAATTTACTATGGAGCTTCAGACCAATGCGTCTGTTTAGCCACGGCGAGGGTGGATGATTTGATAAGTCTCTGCGTAAATAATGTTAGATGAAATGGTAAGTAAATATAGAAGTCAGGATAAGGAGGTGAGGAATGGCAAAAAGTGGGTTATGAGGTATGCACTTGTTAGGCAAAACTGGTTTCTATCCCGATACACATCGGGAAGGAAAAAAGGAGGTGCGAGATGATGGGTAAGATTCGTAAGTTGTGGGGAGCAAAAGGAGCTTTCACGCTGATAGAGCTCCTGGTGGTTATCGCAATAATAGCGATACTGGCTGCCATGCTGCTGCCTGCCTTGCAGAGAGCCAGGGCACAAGCCAGGCAGGCGGTCTGTATGAACAACCTGAAGCAAATAGGGCTGGGCTGGCGGATGTACATTACCGACTACCATGGGTATCTCCCGCTAAAAACCTCGGGTTACTGGGATAATCCTCAGCATGACCTTGTGCATGACTATACCTGGGTAACCATGTTGAAGTCCTACGTGGGCGATTTAGCGCCCAATTATGGGGCTGGCCGGTTTGACACTGTCAGGGTAGGGGGTGTTTTCTGGGACCCGGCTTTAAATAAAAATACTACACTCAACGATGGAAAGAGGTTTTATGCCGTGTATTCTGCTTACGGGATGTACCAGCGTGCTGTAGGAGGGCTCGATTCAGGAAGTGGTTATTCCGGATATCGCAGGGAAGCCCAGATAGTTGCCCCTTCTGAGCAGGTTTTGATAGCAGATACCCATTTTATGCCCAATTATCCCGACTACGGGATTTATGGTCTAAATGATCCTAACCCTGTGCTTATGAACATAGACTTCCGCCATAATGGGATGGTGAACATTCTTTTCTGTGATGGTCATGTAAAGCCTATGGATAAGGCCACTATCTGGGATCCTTATGTGGGACAGTCGCACTGGGATTCGGGCCCGTGGAGAATCAGGTAGAGAATGTAGATTATAGCCAGAGAGAGGGAAATTGAGGAGTAAATATCTTCCCCGCAGCAACAAACTGCGGGGAAGATTCATAATTGGGCAAAAATCTTGGAGAGGAAAAAGGAGGGATATCTTGATGAAAAAAGGTATTATGATGGGGTTGTTTTTTGCTGTGATTTTGCTGGTAAGTACTGGTGGGTTAGTTCAGGCAGACATCTATACCATTGAACCTTCGGACGATGCCGGAATTTACGATGGATATGATTTGACGGGAGGCACGGCTACCTGGTTTAAAGTGGGGTGGGAAAAGTGGAAGCAGACGCAGATGTTTGGGTATCTCAAGTTTTCTCTAAGTAGTATCCCGGATGGATGGATTATTAGCTCGGCAACATTGCATATGCTCTCTGGTAGTCTGAGTGATGGCACTCCGGTAGATCTGGGAGTATATGGGGTTAGCGATGATAACTGGGATGAAGAAACGTTAACAGGTATCAATGAGCCGCCGATGGATGCTTCGTACAGCGAAAAGAAGCTTATCAGCCAGGCCGGCTGGTATAGCTGGGATGTTACGTCGCTGGTAGAGAGCAATAATAATGCGGAGGATGATGTTCTCAGCCTGGGCCTGAAACAGGCTACAATCGATGAGCCCTCAGATGCCAACCGCCTGGTATCTTTCTACAGCAAGGAAAATCCTGATACTGCTAAGCATCCATACCTGGAGGTTTCGGTCATTCCCACGAGTTTAAATTTACTTATCAACGGAGATTTTGAGCAGGGATTTAGATCCTGGAACGGGATAGCTTATTCATGGCTATCCTGGGGAGCAGACATTTATACAAATTGTAGTACACCCTATGAAGGTGTTAATGCCCAGGAAATAGAACGCACAAGCTCAGAGAGTGGGACCGTAGAGTTCTACCAAACCGGTATTCCTGTCAATGCGGGGGACGAGTATAAGATCCGTTTATGGATGAAAGGTAATCTCAGCAATGAAGTTGTGGTCAAGGTAAGAAAAAATACAAGTCCCTATACAACCTACTTCTCCCGGAGTTTTAATATAACTTCCAAGTGGGCTCCCTACGAATTTACTGCAATAAGCAATGGCTCAGATGAAGATGCCAGATTTCTCATAACGTTTACTACCGATAGCGGGAAACTTTGTGTGGATAAAGTATCAATGTTTAATTTGAGCAAGCCTACAATACTGGGGACCGTCTATCTTGATTCGGAGGGAGGAGATGATGCTAATGACGGCCTTACAGAGGCTACTGCCTGGCGGACCCTGGATAAGCTGAACGAATATGATATTGGCCCGGGTGCCACGGTTTTGTTCAAGAGAGGGGGGGAGTGGCATGGTAGCATTACAAACTTTTTCGGTGCTCCTGATAGGTTGGTTACCTTTGGAGCGTATGGGGAGGGAGCGAAACCCATCATCAACGGTGCGAGGGTAATAACCGGATGGACAGCATATGATAGTAATATCTATGTAGCTTCGGGAGTAGGAGAGAAAATTACGCAGTTGTTTTTGAATGGGGAAAGGCAGACCCTGGCGCGTTATCCCAATAGGGGGTATTTAACCATAGACGCGGACAGTCCGGCAAACCAGGTGGTTGACTATGATTTAACCCAGCCGGATGATTACTGGAATGGAGCTGATATATATATGCGCACCTGGGCCTGGAGAATTGAGAAAAAGAAAGTTATTGATTATATAAAAAATGATGGTCTGATTACATTAGATAGTGAGACTGCCTCTAGCAACCGGGAAGGCTGGGGATATTACCTGGAGAACAAGTTTGAGGAACTGGACTCGCCGGGAGAGTGGTACTATGATGAAAGTACAGACAAATTATACTTCTGGCCGCCTGCTGGGACAGACCTTAACACAGAGAAAGTGGAAGTATCTACCATAGCAAGCTGTTTTAGCAGTGAGAGAAGTATTGAATATGTGCGGATAGAAGATCTGGATATTCGTAATTTTTCCCAGTACGGGATAGTTTTCTCAGATGTGGCTAAGCCGAGCAATATAGAGATTGTGAATAACGATATTTCTAATATTGGGTTGCAGGGGATAAGATTATGCAACGGTAGTGAGATTAGCGTGGAAAATAATAAGGTATGGAATATATATCAAGGATACGGACAGGACGGGGCCATTGTTCTGAGGAGTCCTTACCTGTCCAAAATCATCGGGAATGAAGTGTTTAACTGCGCTAACGAAGGTATCTGGTACTGGAATGGTTCGGAAGGAATTATTCAGGATAATTTAGTATATGATATAGGTTATATAGGTATCCGCATAGGCGGATATGAGGATAGTCCGGATTCGAATAATTTAATAACGGGTAACATTGTAAAACGCACCTGTTTGACCCTGGATGACGGGGGTGGTATTTATGGGCAATTTATCCATAGGGATACCATTAGTAACAATATTGTGGAAGACGTTATAGGTAATGCGGACGGCCGGCCGGAAGATGATACTATAGCCTCAGAGGCTGTGGGTATTTACCTGGATGACCGTTCCCGCGATGTAACTGTTACTGATAATACTGTACGGAATGCCTCCTGGGGTATTTTTCTGCATGATGCCTCCAATAATACTGTAAGAGGAAATTTAGTGTATTCTGCCAGAAAAGCTGCTCTCCGGATTTCATCCGGTGATATTTCCGGCAATATTGTGGAAAACAATACCTTTTACACTGCTCCTTTTGCTGATGCTGCTGTAAGTGAACATGCCAGTTCGCTGGGTAATATAGATGAGTATGCGGACTATGAATATAATTACTATGCCCAGCCATTGAATAATTATGCCTTTAAACGAAAATATGTGGCAGATGGTTGGGTTACAGAACTGCTTCATCTTTCGGAATGGCAGGCTTATTCCGGTGAAGATATTTATTCAGAAAGCCTGGATAACTTTTTCACTTTTGAGCCCTATGAGACGGTTTATCGAGGGGTTGATTTTATTGAGAATGGTAAATTCGATAGTCCCACCACTGCCGGCTGGACGCCCTGGCCCTCCACTACTGAAATATCAATAGACGAGAATTCTCCTCTGGATGGGAATGCTTTAAAGGTGTATTCAAATGATAATTCCCAGTCGGATGTAGGTCTTGTTTATTACCGTTTTCCGGTTGAAAAGGATAAATACTACCGCATATCTTTCAGTGTTTATTCTTACAAGGAAGATACCCTGAAAGTATCCCTGCGGAGCAATGTATCTCCTTACACTTACTTAAGTGAAACCGAGACGGTAGACATGAAACCGGAGAGGCAGGAATATGCTCTCATCCTGAAGGCTTCTGATAATGAGCCGGATGCCCGGTTAGAGTTTAAGTTCAACTCACTGGATACAACCTTCTGGCTGGACAATATTACTCTTTATGAGGTGGAAACTTATGCTAATAACTTAGCTGACTACTCCTCAATTTTCATAAATTATGACAGGGTTTCCAATGAAGAAGTAATACTTGACCAGAAATATGATGACCTTTACGGGAACGATGTAGGGAGCTCAATCACTCTGGAGCCTTTAAGCGGGCAGATACTGATTAAACAAAAGACAGCTCTGCCTGTGGGGAGGTGGCATTTTGAAGAAGGGGAAGGGCTTGTAGCCAGGGACAATTCACCCAACAGCAACCATGGTACCCTCAAGAACATGGATCCATCCAGCAGCTGGGTAGAAGGAAGGATAGGGAAGGGATTAGCCTTTGATGGTGTGGACGATTATATAAAGGTGGAGGAAGGGAGTGGCCTGGATATTACCGGGCCGTTAACAGTGGAAGTCTGGTTTAAGCCCGAGGATATAAACAGCTGGCAATCTCTGGTGGCTAATGACCAGTGGAAAGTGGGGGGATATGCGGTAAGGATAGGGAATAAAAGAGCCTACTTTATTTATAACATTGCAGGTGCGCAACAGTCTGTAATCACACCACCTGATTCAATAACGGAAACCGGGAGATGGTATCACGTGGTAGGAGTGCTGGATGGGACAAGAGAGCATATCTACCTGAACGGTGTAGAGGTAAACAACGAGCCGGGGCAGACTCCTGAATCCAGTGCGTATAATGTGGTTATAGGGGCCGGAACTCCCTCCGGTGGTTTCTATCAGTTCAAGGGAGTTATTGATGAGGTGAGGATTTACAACCGGGCCCTGAGCGCTGATGAGGTCTATGAGCATTATCTTGCAGCAGATACCCGGGGTAAATGGCGTTTTGAAGAAGGGGAAGGCAGTACTGCACAGGATTCTTCCGGGTATCATAATCATGCTACCCTCAAGAACATGGATCCATCCAGCAGCTGGGTGGAAGGAAGGATAGGGAAGGGATTAGCCTTTGATGGTGTGGACGATTATGTAAAGGTGGAGGAAGGGAGTGGCCTGGATATTACCGGGCCGTTAACAGTGGAAGTCTGGTTTAAGCCCGAGGATATAATCTCCCGGCAGTCTCTGGTGGCTAATGACCAGTGGAAAGTGGGAGGATATGCCATACGGATTGAGGATAAAAAAGCCTACTTTATTTACGATATTGCTGGCTTACAGCGCTCCGTAATTACTCCGCCTGATTCAATAACAGAAACCGGGAGATGGTATCACGTGGTAGGAGTGCTGGATGGGACAAGAGAGCATATCTACCTGAACGGTGTAGAGGTAAACAACGAGCCGGGGCAGACTCCTGAATCCAGTGCGTATAATGTGGTTATAGGGGCCGGAACTCCCTCCGGTGGTTTCCATCAATTCAAGGGAGTTATTGATGAGGTGAGGATTTACAAGCGGGCTTTGAGTGCAGATGAGGTGTATGAGCATTATCGTAGTGGGGCATCTGAATAATTAACAATAAAGGAGGGATATCTTGATGAAGAATAGATTAATTGGAGTACTCATAATAAGTTTTGTAGTTATCTGTTTCTCGCTGGTTAACGCAGAAGCCATGGTAATCGTGGAGAAAGGTATTCCCCGGGCAAAAATTGTTATTGCTCAGCAGCCGACAAGGACGGCAGAGTATGCAGCGAAGGAATTCAGGGATTACATCAGGAAGATTTCCGGGGCGGAATTGCAGATAGAACGGGCCGGGGGGTATACAGGGCTGAGGGGAGA
>JALUVB010000041.1 GCA_027021085.1 bacterium | reverse complement strand
CCCATTCTTTTGCGGAAATTTACATCCCTTCCCACTGGCGCTTCTACCCTGCCCTCTTCCGGTTTCACCCTGCCCCAGACCAGGGCCAGGTAAACTTTTTTGACTTCTCTCTCTTTGAACTGCCGGGAGAGTGCGGCATAGCTTTCATTATTTCTGGCCACCACCATTACCCCCGAGGTCCCTTTATCAAGCCGGTGGACAATGCCTCTCCTTGTTTCGCCTCCTATACGGGAAAGGGAATCGGGGAAGTAGTAGAGAAGCGCGTTTACCAGTGTCCCCCTTCTTCTCCTGCCCGCCGGATGGGTTATCACGCCGGCCGGCTTGTCTATTACTGCAACATGGTCGTCCTGATATATTATTCTTAGGGGGAGATGTTCTGCCTGCAGGGGAGGAGGTGGGGGAGGAAGGGAAATCCTTATGGTCTCGCCTGCTTTTAGGCGGTAATGAGGAGAAAGTTGCTTCCCTGCAATCTTTACCTGCCCCTCCCGTATCCATTCCTGGATAAGAGCGCGCGAAACCCCTAATTTTTCCCGCAGGTAAACATCAATTCTCTTCCCGCCTTCCTCAACCTTTACGACTTTTTCTTCCATAGGGTAATTTTTATAAGCCCCTGATAACCGGGGAACATTTTTTCTTCCCGCCGCAGGTAGCTTTTCCCCAGTTCTTTGGGCAGCGTGGAAGAGGGATAGGAGACCAGGCTTTTATCCTGTACCAGGAATAGCCTTTTAGCCGCAGGTATTTTTCCCCGGTATCCCCACCTTTTCATTTTCCCCTGGTAATAAAAATCAAAGGGATACCCGGTGAAGTCAGGGTCCAGCAGAACCACAGAATCTCTTGCTTCCTTCTTTTCCACCCAGCTTACCGCTGTCTTCCAGGGCTCTTTCTGGAAATGTGCAGAGCGGTAGAAGCCGTAGCTTACTATGTTGCCGAAGAGGAAAAGGGAAAGGAAAAAGGGGACGAATCTTTTCTGCATGGCTCCGATACCGTTGGAAACAAGGATTAGTAAGGGAGGAAGGGAAAAAATTATGTGTTTTGCTTCAAAAAGATGCGACTTTACCGGGAGAAAAGCGGAAACAATAAGTGGGAAAAAGAGAGTAATAAAGTAGAGCCAGTCTTCTTTCCGCGGTTTTTGGAAAAAGGGCAGGAAAATAATGCTGGAAAGAAACAAGAAAAGCAGGAAAATATAGTAAGCAGGGAACGGAAGTACTTCTCCAAAGGCAAGATGCACGGGAGCGTAAAAGAAAGAAAGTATATGGTATTCAGGAGTAACGTTTACCGGAATCCTGGGGAGCGAGAGAATCCTATGAATAGATGCGGGAAGGTAGGGCAGGAAGGTAAGGAAGAGAATAACATGCGAGAGAAGAAGGGATAAAAGAATTTTCCTTTTCCTTTGGAAGAAGAGAAACCATACATCTTCTGATAGGATAAACAGGAAGAAATAAAGATAAGTGTATAAACCACCTATCCAGGAAAGAATAAGTAGCCCCCAGTTTATTTTTTCTGGCTTGCGCAGGGCAAAGAGAGAAAGGAGGGCAAAGAATAAAACCAGGCTGTAATTGCGGGCTTCCTGGGAATAATATATGTGGAAAGCGGAGAAGAGCAGGAGAATCCATCCCCATTTTTTCCCTTTTACCAGGAAATAAAAGATAAACAGGGAAAGTATGCCTATAAGTGCGGAGGGAAACCTTACGTACCCTTCCGGGAAAACCTGGCTGGGGGAATAAATAACTTTCCCCCGGTTTATGAGGCGTAAAGGCTCCAGCCAGAAGTGGAGCAGAAGGTAATAAAGGGGAGGGTGTGCATCTACTGCTTTAACTTCTTTTATAAGAGAGGGAACGCTTTGATGAAAAGGGTCGGCATAGTGAAAGCTGACTGCTTCATCAAGCCAGAGTGATTTATCCCCTATCCCCCACACCCGGAGAAAGATGCCGGCAAGCAGGAGGAAAAGAATTAAGTACAGTTTCCCCCTTCTCCATCCCTGCATCGGCTATCTACTCTTTCTTGCCCATTTCTGTTCCCCTCTTGTCATTCCTGCGAAATCCATCCCCTT